>VHDF01000025.1 GCA_016871495.1 Verrucomicrobiota bacterium
TCAAACATGCTTTCAAAATTGCCGGCACCCGATCCGCCTGCTTCGCCGGAGCCGTCCTCGCCATCGCAGGTCTGGCCTCCTGCCAGCTCCTCCCTTTCCTTGAGTTGCTGCAATGGTCCCAGCGCGACGCGGATTTCGGGGGCACCGATTGGGCCATGCCTGCGACAGGTTGGGCTAATTTCATTCTGCCGCTCTACCACTGCTTCACGAAGTTCTTCGGGGTGCCCGCACAATTTGGGCAATACTGGACGGCTTCGTATTACAGCGGGATCATCGTGTTGGGTTTGGCGTCTGTCAGTTTGGTGCGCGTGCGAGACTGCCGCGGACTGGCCTTGGGTGGCCTGTTTCTTCTGTCCATCATCCTCGCTCTGGCCGAAGCGACTTTCTTGGATGGATTCTTCCGGGCTGTTCTCCCGCAAGCGGGTCTCTTTCGATATCCCGTGAAATGGGTCGTGGTCTCGTCGTTCGCCCTGCCTTTGCTGGCTGCCTTCGGCTTGGCTTGGATGGAGAAGCGCCCTCGGAATGCAAACGGGCTTGTTCGAGGAGGCGGGTGGATGTTCGGCGTGCTGCTGCTCCTTGTGTGGATCCTGGCCTGGGAGGGCCACCGCTATCCGAAACATTCCGGCGTGGATCTGCCGCTGGCGGCGAACGCGGCGGGGCGGACGTTGTGTCTCCTTGTGGGAGCGGGTTCACTCATGGTCGGGCTCGTGTCCGCCTCCTCAAAGTGGCGCGAGATCGCGCGAGGACTGTGTGCGCTGGCCGTGGTGTTGGACTTGAAGACCCACGTTCCCGAATTGAACCCCACGGTGACGCGAGAGATTTACCAACCGGGATTGATTCAAGATCCCGCGCATCCGCTTCACGCGGGAGCCTACCGCGGGATGACCACGCCTCGATCCGAAGTCGAGGCTCAACGGCGGCCTGCCCAGGATCCGGTCCGGGATTTTCTGCTCAGCCGGAAGTTGTTATTGTCGAACTGCAACCTGCTCGACGGGCCCGCCAAAGTGGACGGCTTGTTTTCGCTCTCGATCAGGGATGTCGACCGAATCCACCGCCAACTCCTTTATCGCACACTGGATGTGCCGGCATCACGCGAACCGCTCCTGAATTTTCTAGGGGTGCGCACGATGGTCGAGGTGAAAGATGGCGCTCTGGAGTGGCGGCTCCGACCCGATGCGATGCCTTGGATCACCGCGGGTCAAGGACCGAGAGTGTCCGCCGCCATGTGGGATGTCCTGGCCGATGGCGCCTGGAACCCGCGGCGGGAGGTTTTGTTCGATGCCGAGGTTCCATTGGCACTTGGTGCGGTTGCATCGTCGAACGCGGTGGTGGAGAATGTTCGCTGGGGGAATCACGAGATCGAGTTCACGGTGCGGACCTCCGAGCCGACCTTGGCCGTGGTGGCTCAAGCATGGTATCCTCCTTGGCGAGCGACCGTGGATGAAAAGCCCGTTCGATTGCTGAAGGGAAATGCGGCGTTTCAAGCGCTGGAAGTTCCGGCCGGAACACACCGCGTGCGGCTTCGTTATGAGGACAGGAGCTTCGTCCGGGGCTGCGCAATCAGCGCGTCGAGCGTGGTGGCTCTGGTTTTGCTGGCGCCATTCGCCTCGCGCCGGAGGCGGGACGGCGGGTGATCGAAACGGAATCGGGCAGATTACTTCAACGTCGTCGTCCGTTCCTGGATCCATTGCAGATCTTTGCTGGCGCGGGCGACGATATTGTGGGCGATGCGCTGGCCGGGTGTGGTGGAACGAATGGTGCGATAATCGAGCCAGCGATGCAGTTCGACATGGCCATCGGCGAAACTGACCACGCCTCCGTTGTTGTGGTGAGTGGCCGGGAGATGGAAATAGGTGTCACCCCCTCCATTGGCACCCGGCATCAGCACGATAAACGCGGGGGTGCAGAGGCTTTGAGGGGTCAGATCCTGAGTTAGAAAAATCCCGGACGGTTGGGAGAGCTGGGAAGTCTTCTTGAACACTTGATATCGGCTCGAATGGTGCCGGTTCATGGAAGCGGTGGGCCCGAGATACAAGTTCATGGCAAAGCTCCGAACTTGGGGAACCGGGCGTCCACGTAAAGCCACGAAACTCGTGCGGTCGCTGGGACACTTATAAACATGTTTCGTGGTTAAATAACGGCTGAACGAGGCATAGCGCGGATCGATCAGATAAATCTCGTTCGTGAACGGTTGATTGAAATTGTGATAACCACCCCCCACCCAAAGGGTGTCCCGGCCGGCGCCCTCTTCCGCGCCATTGGCCACCATGGCGTCATTGAAATCCGCCGAGTAAAGCGTCCAGGTGGTCGCAATCTGCCGTTGATTGTTCAGACATTGAATGCGTTTGGCGCTCTGTTTGGCTTTGGAAATCGCGGGCAAAAGCATTCCTGCCAGGACGGCAATGATGGCGATGACCACCAGCAGTTCGATCAACGTGAATCCGTGGTGAAAGTGTCTTCTGCGGGAGGTGTTGCAGGTCGAGGGCATAAGGAGGCCAGATGGTTGACCAAGCTCTTAACCTATTTCAAAGCACAGCGGCAACGTTGATTCGGAGGAAGCTGGCTGGTTGTTCGCGGGCACAGGGATGAGGGACTCCTGCCGCTTCGGCTAGATCATCATACCACCGCAACTTTCACACAATGAATCGGCGGCAGGTTCGAGAAGAGGCATTCCCATTCCTCACCCCCTTCCCGGCCGATCCAGAGCTGGCCGGTCGTGGTTCCGAAATAAAGCGCTGGCGCGCCAAGTTCGTCGATGTCCATCGCATCCCTCAACACCGTGAAATAGCCGTGTTTCTTGGGCAGTCCCTTCGCCAACCGGGTCCAGCCGTCGCCGCCCGACTCGCTTCTCCAGACCGCCGGGGCGCCCCCGGGGCTGGTCCGCGTCATTGGTTCTAACGGCATCACGTAAACGACGTCGGGATGGTGCGGATGGACGGCGATGGGGAATCCGAAGGCAAACCTTGGGCGATGCTGCGCCAGGTATGGCCATGGTCGTCACTGCGCAACACGCCGATGTTCGGACGCCTTCCGCCGGGTCCATCCCACTCGGCCCATCCGCCGTGATTTTGCATGTAGAGCCGGCCTGGCGCGGCCTTGTGCCCGGCGATTTTATGCACGCATTGGCCGAATTCCGGATAGGGATCGGGCATGAATCCCGCGCCCACGCCTTTGTTCGCGGCCGTGAAAGTTTCGCCTCCATCCTCGCTGAGGTAGTGTCCACCGGTCGAGATGCCGAGATGGACGCGTTGTCCGTCGCGAAGGATGGTATGCATGCAGAGCCCGCCGGTGCCCGGTTGCCATTGGGAAGCGTGCTGGTGATTGCTGATGCCGGGAACGATTTCCCAGGTGTCGCCCTGGTCGCGGCTGCGGAACAGCGAGGCGGGCTCGACGCCGCAGAGGAGTTCCTTTTTGTCGCGCCCCGCTTCGAGGGCCCAAATATTCGCGAGGGCGCGTCCGTCTCCTTTGGGGAACGCAGGGGCAGACTTCGTTTCGCGGAAATCTTTTCCGAGATTGGTCGAGACCAGGACCTTCATTCCGAAGAAGGGGTTGCAGCTCGACGCATAGATGCGCGGCGTGCCACGCGTGTCGATGAGTGAGGAATAGACGGAGACTCCCGCGCCGAAGGGGCCACGCAAGGCAAACTTGTTCCGCGTTCTGGCGGCTTCGGCGACGAAGAGCCCTTTCTTGGTTCCGAGGGTGAGCACGATTCGTTGAGCCATGGGATTTATCCTCCGGAGACGGCGGGGAGGAAAATGACTTCGTCGCCATCGGCGAGCGGTGTCTCGATTCCAGCGCGGTCTCGCATGTGTTCGGTGTTGATAAAAACGTTGATGTGGCGCCGGACGGCGCCGGTTTCATCGCAAAGGCAGACGTAGAGTTCCGGGTGCCGTTGCTCCAACATCTCCAAGAGCGCCCGCACGGTGGCGGCTGGCAACTGAAGGGAAGCGAGTCCCTCGCATCGTTCACGCAACGGAGACGGCACATGAACAGAGACGGCGTGAGGCTGCGGATCATCCCCGCCACGAGAGCAAGGCGGAGGAGCGACTGTCGCAAGCCCTCGGCATTCAGGTCGGAGAAAGCTTTGACTTTTCGACTTTGCAGTGCAAAGTTTTTGCATGCCTTCCCGTTCGGCGGAAGCCAATTTGGCCGCGATTCGAACGTTGATGGAGCGGTCGGCGCTCTATCGACGAGCGGTGGCGCCCTTGCAAGTCCTGGCCGGAGTTGTGGGGGTCACGGGGGCGCTGTTTGGCGTGGCCTTGGACATGAAGGACCCCCGCCAGACGGTGATGTTCTGGATGTTCACCGGGCTCGTGGTCGGCACCTTTGCCTTGGTGCTGGTTCGCCGTCAGGCTTTGGGTGCGGGCGAGCGGTTTTGGACCCCGCCCGCGAGGCGCGTGCTTCAAGCCGTGTGTCCCGGGTTCGCCGCCGGAGCCATCCTGGCGGTGCCCACGCTGTCCGACCGTCCCATGGGCAAAGCCATGGCCGAGCTGGTCCCTGCGCTTTGGATGGTTTGTTACGGATTATCGATGCATGCGGCGGCTTTTTTCCTGCCGCGTGGGCCCCAGCTTTTGGCGTGGTTGTTCATCGCCACGGGCGCGGCGCTCGGGCTCGCGTTTGCCTTTTCCTGGTGGAAACCGAAGCCCTCGGATTTTCACTGGTGCATGGGAACCGCATTCGGCGGGTATCATCTCGTCAGCGGGGTGGTGCTGCGCTGGGCTGAAAAGAGGGATCCCGATCTCGTGTCATGACCTCCACTTCCCTTCATCATCAACTCGACAGGGTCATCCATGAAAAAGGCCGGCTGGCCATCGTGTCCATGCTGGCCGCCGCGCGGGAGCTTTCCTTCACGGAAATTCGGGAAGCCCTGGGCATGACCGATGGCAACTTGATCACTCACTTGAAGACGTTGCAGTACGCGGGATTCCTGGTCGTGTCCAAAACCTTTTCCAATCACCGTCCCCTGACGACCTGCTCCCTGACCGGGGATGGTCGCAAGGCCTTCGAACAATACTTGGACCACATGGAGGCCTTGGTCCGGCAGCATCGAAAAGCACAGCCCTGATTTTTGAACAAAAACAAGCCGCCACGGTCAGAGACTTTTTGAAGCAAAGTAAACTTTTTCCGGACCTCGCCGATGCCTCCTTGGATCGCGCGAATGGACCGTTGTCTCATGATCACCGAAATCTGGCTTGAACCTTCCGCCGCCGCTCTGGCGGCCATCCCCTGGAGGGTGTTCCAAGAATCGGGAGGAGTTCATCTTTTCCTGGCCGGACTCGGCTGCGGCGCCTGGATCTTGCGCCGCGCGCCTCGACTCTGGCCCCAGTTCTTCATCGGGTTCGTGGCTTGCCTTGCCGGTTATCTCAATTTGTTGACGGACGAGATACGCTTGGCTGCGCGCACGTCTTTCACGGCTGCCCTCTTCGCCGGATTCCTCCGCCCCGCCCAGTCTCCGCGCTGGGTTCCTTGGATCGCGCTTCCGGTTCCGGTGGGTGAGTTCCTGCGCCACGCCTGGACCCAGCCGATGCCCAATCTCACGGCGATTCTCGCGGCCTGCACGGTGCTGTTCCCGGTGACGCTTGGAGTCATGCTGGGTCGGCTTGGACGCCGTCGGTCGCTCAAGAACCCCATCTCTTCGCACGTCATCGCCCGTTCCTGAACTCTATGCGTATTCTTCGAGCCAAACATTTGGGCATGTGTTTTGGGGTAAAGGACGCCATCGCCATGGCTCAATCGTCCGCCGCTCAGAACCCCGAACCCCTCACCATCCTGGGCGATTTGGTTCACAATCCGACCGTGCTGGAGGATCTGCGCCGCCAGGGGATTCGTTTCGCACCACTCTCCTTGGAAGCGCCCCAGGGCCCGGTGATGATCACCGCCCACGGCACGTCGGATCATATTCGCGCCCTGCTGTCGCACCAGACTTCCACCGTGCTGGACGGCACGTGTCCCCTGGTTCATCATGCGCATCAGGCGTTACGGGCGTTGGTGGACACCGGGCATTATCCGGTGGTTGTTGGGGTGGCCGGGCACGTTGAAGTACGGGGATTGACGGGGGATTTCGAGGAATTCTCCGTGGTGTTGACCGAGAACGACTTCCGCGACATGCCTCGGCGAGCCCGATATGGGGTGGTGGCTCAAACCACTCAGCCCATTGCCCGCGTGACGGACTTAGTGTCGGCGATGCGGCGGCATTTTCCGGATGCGGCGGTGGAGTTTCGGGACACCGTGTGTCGTCCGACCAAGCAGCGGCAACAAGCCGCCGAAGCTCTGGCTCGTATTTGTGACGTGGTGGTGGTGATTGGCGGCCGTCACAGCAACAACACCCGCGAATTGGCCGCCACCTGCGCCGGCGCTGGCGCGCGCTCGCTCCGGATCGAGCAGGCCTCCGAACTCAGGCCGGAATGGTTCGATCAAGCAGAAACCGTCGGGATTACGGCGGGGACCTCCACGCCCGACGCCGATATCGAGGCGGCTGAGGCGTGGCTGCAATCCCTGGCGGCCCGCCGGGGAGGCTCGGGTGAACAGACCCACGAGTGGATGGGATCGATCCCCGATCGATTTCCTGCCTCATCCGAGGTGACAGGAAGGTAGTGTGGAGTTTGCTTGCTTCATCTGACGGGTCGGGTCGCCCGGCGTGAGGCACCCGATTCACCCCGTCGGCCGCACGGCTTAACCCGGATATTTCATGCTGAGCTTGAATCCGCGACAGTTTGCCGCGTGAGGGCACGCGGCCTACCATCGCGACTGCCTCCGTGTTTGTAGTCCTCACCGGGCGTTCCGTGCATGAAATATCCGGGCTTGATCTGCCCCGGTTGATCCGCCGGGTCGAAGTCGAGCGCGCCGCCCGACTCGAGGCTGAGTTCACCGCCAAGCGCAGGTTGGGCTTGCTCCTCGACCGGCAACTCGAGCTTAAACCTGGAAACGGCAACTCAGCTCCGTCCCGCTTTTACTTGCGGCATGGATTGAAGGTCGATACTCTCTGATCAACCTTCAATCAGGCATCGCATGTCTCTCGAATCCGCGCTGGATGTTTACCCCAAGACCGTGGCTCTTCCGGGCGGCCTGAACGCCGAATTGCGGCCGCTGGCCGAGTCCGACGAGGAGGCGTTCCACCGGTTTTTCCTCGAAATTCCCGCCCCTGAGCGGCTCTTCATCAAGCATCACGTCACCGACCGCGCGCTGATTCGCCAGTGGTGCCAACAGATCGATTATGACCGCAATCTGCCTCTGCTGGCCTGGGCGAATGGCCGCGTCGCCGCCGCCGCCACGCTGCATCAACAGCACGGCGGATGGAAGAGGCACATCGGACGCGTCAGCGTCATGGTGCATCCGGATTTCCGTTCGAGAGGACTGGCCCGCGCCTTGATCAGCGAATTGATTCACCTTGCGGCCTCCGCCGGCCTTGAAAAAATGGAAGCCGAGTTCATCAGCCGCCAGGAAGGCGCCATGAAAGTCTTCGCGTTGCTCGGCTTCAGCGTGTTGCTGCGGTTGCCGGACTACGTGAAGGACCTGCAGGCAGTTTCGCACGACTACATCGTGATGGGATTGGACCTCCTGACGGACGAGGAATATGCCGGGATGGGATAAGGCCCATGCCGCCCGACGTTTGTCCCCAGTGCGGAGCCATGATCCCTGAGCGCGCCCGTGCGTGCCCAGATTGCGGCTCGGATGAGAACACCGGCTGGTCGGATGACGCCCAAGCCGACCGGCTGGGCCTTCCGCAGGAAGGTTTCGACTATGATCGATACGTCGAGGAGGAGTTTGACGAACCCCGGAAGCGACAGGGGCCCCATTGGCTTTGGGTCCTCGTGGCGGCCGGACTCGCGGCCTGGATGTTGCTGGCCTGGATTCGCTGATGCCGCAGCCATTCGGAAAAGCCTCGCTCCGGTAAAGGAGCAAAAAACGCGAGAAGCGCCCGAGGTCCAGCGGTGCATCCACAGGTTGTCGGAGACCGGGTTGTCTTGGTAACGCAGACAGCCCTGTCTGCTGTTTCGCAGGCTGCCCAGCCTGCGGGGCGACGAAGGAAATTAGCCCGCATATTTCATGCACGGGACGCCCGGTGAGGACACCGGGCCTCCAAACACAGAGCCAGGCGCGATGGTAGGCCGCGTGCCCTCACGCGGCAAACTGTCGCGGATTCAAGCTCAGGATGAATGATCCGGGCCAGGCGCGTGGAGAGCATGGAAGGGCCTCGTTCTTCACCCGCCGGGCCGACGGGCCGTCGGCGATACGGCAGGCTGGGCAGCCTGCGCCACACGACAGACAACTTGTGGATGCACCGGAGGTCCAGCCGAGGTGTGGTTTTGACTTGTCTCACCGGGTTGGGGCGGTGACGTTTCCCGCCGCCTCGGAGTTGCCGGGGCGATGATCAAACTATGCGCTGGTCCCAGACTCTCATTCCCACCCTTCGGGAAACTCCCGCCGAGGCGGAGATCGTCTCGCACAAACTCCTTCTCCGGGCCGGCTTGATCCGCAAGCTCGCCGGCGGCCTCTACACATTCCTGCCCTTGGGGCTCCGGGTCCTGCGCAAGGTGGAGCAAATCATCCGGGAGGAAATGGACCGCGCGGGAGCGCTCGAGATCCTGATGCCCGCGCTTCAGCCCCCGGAGATCTGGCAGCAGAGCGGACGCTACAAAACGGCCTCCGAGGTCTTGTTCAAGGTGCGTGATCGAGCGCGCAAGGAATGGGTCCTGGGCCCGACCCACGAGGAAGTCGTGACGCTGCTGGCGGCGGGAGAAATCAGCTCCTACCGTCAGTTGCCGCGCAATTTTTATCAGGTTCAGGTGAAATTCCGCGACGAGATCCGCCCCCGTTTTGGCCTGATGCGCGCGCGCGAATTCATCATGAAGGACGCCTACAGTTTCGATGTCAGCGACGAGGCGGCCATGACCAGCTATCACAAGATGTACGAGGCGTACACCCGCATCTTCGAGCGATGCGGACTCAAAGCGTTCCCCGTAGAGGCCGACACGGGCGTGATCGGCGGGAAATTTTCCCACGAGTTCATGGTCCCGGCCGAAACGGGTGAGAACGAGGTGGTTTATTGCGAGTCGGGACGTTACGCCGCAAACATCGAAAAGGCATCCAGTCGGGGCCCCCTTGAGCCGACGCCTTCAACCTCCACGGGAGCCGCGGTGGAGAAGTTCGCGACACCCGGTGTGGTGACGATCGAAGCGCTCGCCCAACCCCCCTACAGCGTGCGCCCCGAACAACAGATCAAGACGCTGGTGTATCTGGTGGAGGGCAAAGCGGTGCTGGTCCTGATCCGCGGCGACGATCAGTTGAACGAAGCCAAGCTGGCCGCCCAACTCGGCACCACAACGTTCAGACCGGCCACGCCGGAAGAAATCCAAGGTGCCTTGGGCGCCAAGCCTGGAAGCCTGGGAGCCGTGGGTGTCGATCAGTTGACAGTGTACGCGGACGAGACGCTGCGGAGCGCGAACGGCATGACGACGGGCGCGAACGAGGATGGTTTTCATTTCCGCCACGTGTCCATGACACGGGATATTCGCGTCAGCGCCTGGCACGATTTGCGCACGGTCCGCGAAGGAGAACTTTGCGTGACCTCCGGGCTTCCGCTGAAAATCCGGCGGGCGATCGAAGTCGGCCACGTTTTCAAGCTGGGCACCAAATATAGCCAGGCGATGAACGCCCTTTTCCTCGACGAGCAGGGCAAGCAACAGCCCGCGTTTATGGGCTGTTACGGCATTGGAGTCACCCGCACCCTGCAAGCGGTCATTGAACAGTGCAACGACAAGGACGGTGTGCTTTGGCCGTTGCCCGTGGCCCCTTACAGCGTCGTCATCACGCCCCTCGCCATCCAGCCCGGAACACCCGTCATGGACACCGCAACCCGGCTCTACGAGCAATTGCAGGCCCGAGGCGTGGATGTTCTGCTGGATGACCGTGACGATCGTCCGGGGGTAAAGTTCAAAGACGCCGATTTGATTGGCATCCCGTTGCGCATCGCCGTCGGGGAGAAGTCGCTGGCCAAAGGCGAAGTCGAACTGAAGCCTCGAGGTGGAACGGTTGTCTTGGCCAGCCCCGAGGCCGCGCTCGAACGGGTCACGCGCTGGGTGCAAAGCGGCGGCAACGAGCCGGTTTGATCGCAAGAGCCCACTCGCCCGGACCCTTCGATGCCGTTTCTCCCATCCGAGAGAACCCGGCGATCAACGTTCTCCGAACAAGTGGCTTGAAACCAGATAAAGCCGCCCGGCCTTGAGCTTGGGCCAGTCCAGCCCGAGTTCGATTTTGACGGACCGCGATTCCGTCTTGCCGAAGAGTCTGAAGAGGCTCCCGAATTCGAAAGGTTCCTTAAAGCTGACAATGTTGGCGTCCGGGATGCCGGCGATTTCCAAAGCTTTCTTGATCGCGGAGCTTTGATCGCCGAGTTCATCGACGAAGCCCTTGTCTCGCGCCTGGCGGCCCGAGAAGATCCGTCCATCCGCGTGCTGCACCCAGTCTTCCGCCAGCTTTCCACCGGTGTCGCCGTTCTTTTCCCCCGCCCAGCGCCGTCCCTCAAGGATGACCGTCTTGAAGCGTTCATACGTCTCGTTGATCATGGACTGCATCATTTCTTTTTCCTCGGGCAGGACTTCCAACCGGTCCCCGCTCAGCATGTCCTTGAATTTCCCGCTTTTATAGACTTCCGGACGCACGCCGACTTTGTCCATCAATGCACGGTAATTGTAGCTATGCATGATGACTCCGATGCTGCCGGTGATGGTCAATTCATTGGCCACGATCCACCGGCACGGAGCGGCGACGTAGTATCCGCCCGAAGCCGCCAGGCTGCCCATCGCGGCAATCACGGGCTTCTTTGTTTCTTTTTGAAAATCACGAATGATCTTGTAGATCCGGTCCGCCGCCAGCACCTCCCCGCCCGGGGAGTCGATCTTCAAGAGCACCGCCTTGACGCGGTCATCGTCCGCCGCCCGGTCGAACTGTTCCTGGATGAGATCAACCGTCGAACGCCCAGAAGGATCGAAGGCCTCATCCATGATGATGCCTTCAATGCGAACGAGCGCGATTTTGTTCCTGGAATGGTTGTTCACCACCACCGTTTCCACGAGCGAATCGCCATTGGCGTGATCGGACACATGGGAAAAATGAGCCAAGCCCTCTTTGAAGCCCGAAACGAGTGCATAGAGCACCCAGATTCCAAACCCACCCACGACCAGCAGCAACACCACCCAGAAACGCATCCTGGATCGCGGCGCCCGCGAGGGGGGCGGCGCAGTCGGCGGGGCGGCGGAAGGAAAGGACCGGGGCACGATGGGCGGGGGCGGAGGGATGATGGGTGGAGGTGACGGCGGACAAGTCGAAGCGTCCTCCGCAGCGGCATCGGAGGGGCAGCCCGGCGACGAAGAGGCGGGAGCGTCGTGATCCATTGCCCCGAAACTAAGCGTAAGGTGCTCATCCAGCAAGGATGGAACCGGGAGGGTGCCTCAATTCCCGTGAATCCCGAACTGGTCTCTAATGTGGCGCAGGCGGCCCAGCCTGCCGTATCGCCGACGGCCCGTCTGCCCGGCGGGTGAAGAACGAGGCCCATCGATGCTCTCCACACGCCGGGTTTCCTTCGTCGCCCCGCAGGCTGGGCCGCCTGCGCCACAGCAGACAGGGCTGTCTGCGTGACCACGACAACCCGGTCACCGGCAACCTCTGGATGCACCGGCCTGAATTCGGTGCACCCGCAGATTGGCCGTGGTGCACGCGGCAACGCCGGGGCCGAATCGTTTTCAGGGGCTGGACTTGATCCAGGATTCCTTCCTGGTACAACCGGCGCATGCCAACACGTTTTGCCCATCAATGGGTCCTCATCACCGGAGCCTCGAGCGGATTCGGCGCCGCCGCGGCCGTGGCGTTCGCGCGAGAAGGAGCGAACCTGCTCCTGGGCGCCCGCCGTGTCGCCAAGCTGAACGAGGTCGCGCAACGCTGCCGGGAAGCCGGAGCTCCCCAGGCCCTCAGCCATGAACTCGATGTCAGCAGCACCCCGAGCGTCGAACAGTTCGCCCAGTGGGCCAAATCCACGACCCCCGGAGGCTTGGACGTGCTGATCAACAATGCGGGCGGTGCCAAAGGATTGGACACCGTGGAGACCGGCAAGGACGCCGACTGGGAATGGATGATGCAGACCAACGTGCTCGGGGTGCTGCGCATGTCCCGCGCGATGCTGCCCCTGCTGCGCCAGCGTTCCGGATCGAGTTTGATCAACATCGGTTCGATCGCGGGACGCGTGGCTTACGAAGGCGGCGCGGCCTATTGCGCGGCCAAGGCGGGCGAATTGCAAATCACCAAGGCTTTGCGGCTGGAGCTTTCGGGCACCGGCATTCGAGTCACGACCGTGGATCCAGGCATGGCTGAAACCGAGTTTTCCCTGGTGCGTTTTTCCGGGGACGCCGCCAAGGCCGCCAAAGTGTATGAAGGAGTGGAGCCGCTCACGGCCGATGACGTCGCCGAGACCCTCGTTTGGGTGGCTAGCCGGCCCAAACACGTCACCATCGATGAAATGATCATCAAATGCACGGATCAAGCGGCCCTTCACAAGGTCTTCCGACGCCCCGCCAAGAATTAGTCAGGATGCCGACGTGAATCGATTCGATCTCGCCGTGGTCGGCGGTGGCATCGTGGGATTGGCTGCCGCGTGGACCTTCGCCAGGCGCCATCCGGGCGGCAAGGTGCTCGTCCTCGAGAAGGAATCCCGGCTCGCTTCTCACCAGACGGGACGCAACTCCGGCGTCATTCACTCGGGAATTTACTACAAGCCCGGCTCACGCAAAGCGCTTCACTGCCGGGCCGGACGCGAAGCGCTCATCCAATTCTGTCAGGAACACCGCATTGCCCACGACCTGTGCGGGAAACTGATTGTGGCCACGGACCCTCAAGAACTGCCGCGGATGGACACCCTTTTCGAACGCGGCCGCGCCAATGGCGTGCGGTGCGAAAAGGTGGGGCCCGAACGCATTCGGGAGCTGGAACCGCATTGCGCCGGGATCGCGGCGATTCAGGTTCACGATGCCGGCATTGTGGATTACCCCGGCGTGTGCGAAACGCTCGCCCGCTTGATCCGGGGCGCGGGCGGATCCGTGGAGACCGGGGCGCACGTGGAATCGCTGGAAGCGCGCGAGGATGGAGTGGTCCTGCGAGCAGGAGACCAGGAATGGACCGCTTCCCTCGGCGTCAATTGCGGCGGTCTGCATTCCGACCGGCTGGCGCGTCTGGCCGGGGCAAACGCCCAATCCCAAATCATTCCGTTCCGCGGCGAGTATTTCGAGATTCGGCCCGGGCGCACCCATCTGTGCCGGAACTTGATTTATCCTGTGCCGGATCCTCAGTTCCCTTTCTTAGGGGTGCATTTTACACGCATGATTGAAGGAGGGTTGGAGTGCGGACCCAATGCGGTCCTGGCCTTCGGGCGGGAGAGTTACCGGTTTTCGGATGTGAATTGGGGGGACACTTGGGAAATGCTGACGTTTCCCGGTTTCCGGAAGCTGGCGGCCAAGCATTGGCGAATGGGCATGGGCGAGTTCCATCGATGCTTGTCCAAGGCGGCCTTCGTCAAAGCCTTGCAACGACTCATCCCGGAAGTAGGGGCTGAGGACCTGACGCCCATTCCGGCGGGCATTCGCGCGCAAGCGGTGCGTCCGGACGGCGCCTTGGTGGACGACTTCGAACTGATTCGCGATCGACGCATGGTCCATGTCATCAATGCCCCATCTCCCGCCGCCACGGCGTGTTTGCAAATCGGATCGGCCGTGGTGGATTTTCTGAGCGGGGAGAGTTCGATCACCTGATCAGCAGGCAAGGGTCCGTCGCGCCGCAGTCCACCCGCTTAGTTTGAGCTTCGCCGCCAGCAGCCGCTCGGATCGCGCGGATGAGTGGAGAATTCCTCTCTGTCCTGGAGTTGCACCCAGACGGTCGATCATCCGGGGCGAAGGCATCCACCCAGGGCGGGCCATGGAACGGGAGGAGAGCGCCGCGGCCGAGGGGAGCGAGCGGAAGCGCCATGAACGGCGAGCCCCGGCAACCAGCAGATGCACCGGAACTACGGGAACCTCACACCGCCCAGTTGAATCGGTCCACACTTTGTGCCAGGATGCGGATCCTGATCGAACCCCATGCCCTGGCCTCGCGTCATTTTCTGGATGTGCTGCCTCACCGCCCTGACCGGCCGGGCGGCCGAAGGCGTGGACTATGCCCGCGATGTCAAACCGCTCCTCAAAGCCCGCTGTTACAGCTGCCACGGCGCGCTCGAACAAAAAGCGGGCCTGCGGCTCGATACAGCCGCGTCCATGTTGCGAGGCAGCAAGAAAGGCCCCGTCGTTCAGCCCGGCAAACCGGACGAGAGCTCGCTCCTCGCACGCATCGATTCCCATGACGCCGACGAGCGGATGCCTCCCGAAGGAGAACCGTTGTCCGCCGAGCAACAAGCAAAGTTTCGCGCCTGGATCCTCGCCGGCGCCACCGCCCCGCCGGACGAGAAACCCGAATCCGACCCCAAGGATCATTGGGCGTTCAAACCTCCAGTCAAAGCGCCACTCCCCTCCGCGGCATTGACCCTTGTCGCCGAGAAGTCCGATCCTACCGTGGCGGCTTTCTTCGCGTTCCACGGACCGGCGAATCCCATTGACGCTTGGATTTCCACCCGGCGTCAGGCGGCGGGGCTTTCCTCCCTGGGTCAGGCTCCCAAATCGATTTTGCTCCGCCGGGTCTATCTCGATTTGGCCGGGCATCCACCCACCCGCGCTGAAATCGAAGCCTTTCTCGACGATTCCTCCGAGGACGCTTACGAGCGGGTTGTGGATCGCCTTCTCAATGCCCCCGCTCATGGTGAACGGTGGGCTCGTCATTGGATGGATATCTGGCGATACAGCGATTGGTACGGACGCCGCCAGGTGCCCGATGTCTGGAACAGCGCCCCCCAGGTCTGGCGCTGGCGCGAGTGGATCGTTCGATCGCTCAACGAGGACAAAGGCTATGACAGGATGCTGGCCGAGATGCTCGCCGGCGACGAACTCGCTCCCCAGGACGACGGCGCGCGCGCGGCCACCGGCTATCTCGTGCGCAATTGGTACGCGCTCAACAAAAATCAATGGCTCCGCGATGTCGTGGAGCATACCGGCAAAGCGTTCCTTGGACTCACTTTCAACTGCGCGCATTGCCACGACCACAAGTACGATCCCATCCGGCACGAGGATTATTTCCGGTTCCGCGCGTTCTTCGAACCGATTCAAGTGCGCCAGGACTGGGTTCAAGGCGAGGCGGATCCGGGCCCCTTCCAAAAATACGATTACAGCACCCTGCGCCGCGTCGTCACCAACGGCATCGTCAGCGTCTTCGACGAAACCCTCGACGCCAGGACGTTCATCTACTTGCGCGGAGATGAACGAAGCTTTCCCGATGGCAAACCAACCGTCGAACCCGGCCTGCCGCGATTCCTGCGCGCCGACCCTCTGGCCGCCGAACGGGTCCATCTTCCCTCCCAGGCGTCTTATCCGGGATCCAAAGCTTTCATCCGCGAGGCTGAGCTGGCCAAACGGCTGCGAGCTCTCGATGAAGCCGTCAACGCCCGTGAGAAAGCCGATCGTGAGTTCGAAGAGGCACGCGCCCAGTTTTCGCCGTCCCTCGCACCCGTCGAGCGCGCGCAAGCCTTCTCCCGCTGGCTGGCGGCTGAAACCCTGAGCCGACAACGCTTCAACCAATGGCGGATTGCCCAGGCAGATCTCGAAGCGGTGCAGAATCGATTGGCCGCCGACGGAGCTCCGCTCCCGCCTCCCACCCCGGCCGCCTCGTCGCAGCCCGCATCCGATGTTTCCCAATCCGCCATCACCGCCGAGAAACGGCTTGCGCTTCGCAAAGCCGAGGCCGAGCTCGACGAGGCGGAAGCTTCTCTCGCGTTGTTCGAAGCCGAGCAAGCCATGGCGGAAGCGCGGCGGAAAGCGGGCGGCGCTGCCGAATCCAAAGAGGAAAAGGTTAAAGCCGAAGCCGCCCGCAAGAGTGCCTCCGAAAAGGTCACCGCCCAACGCAGACGTTTGGAAGCGCTTCCGGCCAACTTGCAAACCAACCTGCTGGCTCACACCCCCTTCTCGCCAAAGTACCCCTCGCAAAGCACCGGACGCCGCGCGGCTCTCGCCCGATGGCTCGCGAGTCCTGAGAATCCCCTCACCGCACGCGTCGCCGTGAATCATATTTGGACGCGTCACTTCCACACGCCCCTCGTCGCAACCACGTTCGATCTCGGACGCAACGGAAGTCAACCTGCGCACCCCGAGCTCCTGGACTGGCTCGCCGCCGACTTGATGGAGCACGGCTGGAGCATGAAGCACCTGCACCGTCTCATCGTCACCAGTCAAACCTATCGCCAAGCCTCTTCCCCCGACGATTCGGAAGCCGCCGCCAAGCGGTTTGCGACGCAACGGGAAAAGGATCCCGAAAACAAGCTCTTCTGGCGCATGAACGCCGGCCAGATGGAAGCCGAAGTGCTGCGGGACAGCCTGCTCCATCTCGCCGGCGAGCTCGACTTCAAGGCGGTGGGATACCCTCTCCCCAACAGCCAGGCCGAAACGAATCGTCATCGCAGCCTCTATTTCGAGTGCTTCCCTGAACCCCTCGGCCAAAGTGCCTTCGCCGAGCTCTTCGACGCGCCGAATCCGAACGAATGCTACCGGCGCAGCCAAACAATCGTGCCCCAGCAGGCTTTGGCACTTTCCAACAGCAAGCTGGGGTTTGACCAAAGCCGGGCGCTGGCTGGCAAACTGGCGCCGATCACCGACGCCCGCCAATTTGTTCAACACGCGTGGGAACATATTCTGGCCCGGCGCCCGACCGAGGCTGAGGTCGCCAAGGCCGTCTCGTTCCTCGACTTGAAGCCTTCGGCGTTATCCTCCGCACCCGGAGCCCCTCGCCAGGATTCCACGGAAACCCTTGTCCTGGCCGCGCGCGCCGGATTGGTTCACGCCCTGTTCAACCACCACGAATTCGTCACCATCCGATGAACTCTGACTGCACCTTCTGCGGCCGATTTCCCCGGCGAAGTTTCTTGTCCGACATGGGCATGGGTTTTGCCGGTCTGACCCTCGGTTCCATGCTTTGGCGTGACGGATACGCCCGCGCCGGCGACTCCGCTCACCTCCCTTGGAAGCCGCCTACCGGCCAGCCCCTCTTCCCTCCAAAAGCCAAATCCGTCATCTGGATTTTTCTCAGCGGCGGCTACAGCCACATGGAGACCTTCGATCCCAAGCCGGCCTTGAATGAGCACGCGGGGAAAACCTTCGACAAAACGCCTTTCGCCAACCCGCTCCATTCGCCGCTCCACCAAAAGCGCTTCCGGTCCGTTCCCGCGGACGACATCAACATTCGCGATGTGTACCCGATCATCTACCCCATGCAGGTCGGGTGGAAATCACGGGGCCAGTGCGGGATCGGGATCACCGATTGGTGGCCTCACCTTGCCGGATGTGCCGACGACATCGCCTGGGTCCGCAACATGTGGACCACCGACAACGATCATTGGGCTGAGAACCAGATTCATACCGGGCGCCATCGCCTGGACGAGACTCAGCCCAGCATCGGTTCCTGGATTCACTACGGGCTTGGCAGTGTGAATGACAACCTGCCCAGTTTTGTCACGGTCGGACTTCCCAAAGCACACAACTCCAGCGAATGTGCGCATGCTCACTACCTCGGCCCCGAGCACGCGGGCGTCCCGCTTGAAACCGATCCCCAAAACCCGCTTCCCTTCGGAGTTCGACAGCCCGGGATGACCCTCGAGGAACAGGCCCGCGAGTTCGAGTTGGTCCACGATCTCAATCGCTTGGCCGCCGAACGGCATCCCCACGACGAACGCCTTCAAGCCCGCATCAAGGCCTACGAGCTTGCCTTCAAAATGCAGTCTGCCGTGCCCGAGGCCATGCGCCTCGAAGCCGAGTCGGCGCACATCCGCAAACTCTACGGACTCGACCAAGACCATACCAAAGTCGCCGGGGAACGCTTCCTCGCCGCGCGCCGCCTCGTGGAACGCGGCGTCCGCTTCGTCCTCGCCTATCCCAGCCGCCTGGGTGGGTGGGATTCGCACCAAAAGTTGAAGGATAATCACGAAAAACTCTGCGCGTCCGTGGATCTCCCCACCGCCGGTTTGCTTCGCGATCTCAAGCAACGCGGCCTCGACAAGGATGTCCTGGTGGTGTTCTGCACGGAATTCGGACGAACCCCCGGACTGGAACAGCGCGCCGGGGGCAAGGACGGGCGCGATCATCATCCGCATGGTTTCACGATTTGGTTTGCCGGCGCGGGCGTGAAGCCGGGCTCCATCCATGGCGCCACGGACGAACTGGGTTATCACGCTCTGGGTCCAGGACACTACGTGACCGACCTGCACGCCACGGTCCTGCATCTGCTGGGTCTGGAATCGCGCCGTTTGGATATTCCCGGGCGCAAGCGTTTGGAAATCGACTACGGCAGTCCGATTCGGGAAATCCTGGCCTGACGATCGCCGGAAGGACTATTTCCCAATGCAGAACTTGCTAAAAATGAGGTCCAGCAAGTCTTCGGTCGAGGTTTTCCCCACCACCTCGCCCGCCGCGCCCGCCGCGGCGCGCAACTCCATCGCGGCGATCTCGAGCGTCCAGTTTGACTCCATCGCTGCTTGCGCCTTCTCCAAGGCTTCCCCCGCCCGCCGCAGCGCGTCTTGATGACGCGCGTTGATCATCAACTGCCATGATTCGGCCGGACCGCCGCCCTGCCAGACGCGCCGGGAAACAACCTCTTTCAAGTCCTCCAAGCCCGTCCCTTCCAGGCAACTGATGCGAACCGCCTCGCGCAAATCCACGACCCGAGTCCAGTCCGGATGACACGACCGATCGCACTTGTTCAAGATCAGGATCGACTTCGATCCCGATCCATCCGCCAACAGGGAGAGGTCGTCCGAATGGGGTGGTTCCGACTGATCCACAACATGCAAAACCAGATCGGCGGTGCCCATGGCTCGCCGGCTGCGTTCCACTCCTTCCCGTTCCACCGCGTCGGCCGTTTCCCGCATCCCCGCGGTGTCGATGAAGATCACAGGAATGCCGCGAATCGAGGCCGTCTCCTCGATGGTGTCCCGTGTGGTGCCCGGCGTCGGAGACACGATGGCGCGTTCATGGCCGAGAAGATGATTGAGCAGACTGGACTTGCCCGCGTTGGGACGTCCCACGAGCGCGGCGCGCAAACCACGCCTCAAGACCTGTCCTTCGCCTGCTCGAGCGAGAAGCCGCCCGACGAACGCTCGCGCGCGCGTCACTCGATCCCATAAGCCAGCCTGCGTCTGGGGCGGGAGATCCTCCTCGGGAAAGTCAATATGGGCCTCCACCACCGCGAGCGCCTCCATCAACTCGGCGCGCAACGCTTCGATTTGCTTGGAAAGTTTCCCCGCCAGTTGCTCCTGAGCTACCGACGCGGCGAACTCCGTGCGCGCATGGATCAAGTCCGCAACCGCTTCAGCCTGGGTCAAATCGATCCGGCCGCTCAAAAAGGCGCGCCGGGTGAACTCACCGGGTTCGGCCGGACGCGCTCCCGCTGCGAGGACGGCTTCCAACACGGCTTTCACGACCACCAGTCCTCCGTGACACCCAATCTCAACCGAATCCTCGCGGGTGAACGTGCGCGGGGCGCGCAGGATCAACACCATGACTTCATCCACCACCCTTCCATCCCGCACGATATGACCGTAATGCGCCGTGTGTGTGGCGCAATGGCTGGGAAGGCTGCCTTGGCCTGAGGGACGAAAGCAGCGATCCGCGACCTCAAGGCAGCGAGGACCACTTAATCGCACGAGGCCCAGGGCGGCCTCGCCCAAAGGCGTGGCAATAGCCGCGATGGTATCCTCCGGACTCAACATGTGTCGTCCGGTTTCGCCTACTCGACGTGGCCACAGGGACCGCGCTGATTTTCCGCCTCGCGTCCCTGGAGAAACATCCGGGCTTTCTGGTAGCTCTTCTTTTGCAGATAATGCCTCAGGGCCGGGTCGATACCCGGACCCAGTTTGGCCCCGGCCTCGTCGATGCGGGCAAACAACGCCTGAAAACTGACGTTGGCCCCTGCCGAGCCTGACGGTTGAATACTCCGCTCCAGTTCCAACAATGCCTCCAACAACTCATTTTCCGCCGTCGTCATCCGCCAAGATTTGCCCAACCCGGCAGCCTTGCCAAGCCCTCGTGGCAGCTTGTCGGGACGCAGGCGCAACCGCTCAACTGCTCCGTTGAGGTTCAAGTCACCCAGCTCGATTTCATTCGGCTTCGTTGCGACTGGCGCTTCGCACGCAGCCGCGCTCCCCCAAAATCCCCCCTTTCCATCCCCGAGCGCGGCGGAGTCGAGACACCAGCCACAGCGCGTGGTCATCGCGTCGGGCTGGGCCTTTTCGCTTGAGTTCGGCAGCGGACGCCTTCAACCATCGGCCCCGCAACGCTCGGTCAACGCATCCATCTCTCGCATTATGAAAAAACTGTTTCCTCGTTCCCTCCTCGTCCTGTTGTTTTCCCTCGGACTGGCGACGTTCTCTCTCGCCAATGATCTCGATCGCCTGAACGGGACCTGGAAAACCGAGCGCAAGTCGCCCGATGGCGAAGTCGCCAAACTCACCCTCGAAATCAAGGCCGGCAAGTTCAAGTTCCGCATGCAGGACGCGGACGGTTCCCTCCGGCTCTACGCTGAAGGCTCGGTGAAAATCGAGAAACAAGGAGTCTTCCAGGCGCTTCGCTTCGGCGACATCAAGGGTGGTGTCAATGAAAACGAGCTCAGCGAGGTCAACGACGACCGCCTCAATCTGTATCAATTGGGCTATGACTCCCTCACCATGGCTTCCAATTTCGATCGCGAACGCGACGAAGCCCCCCGCATGGACGTTTACAAAAAGGTGACCGAGCCCAAAGCGGAGAAAAAATAGCCCCCGGATCTTTCCAAACCACCCCCGGCATGGATTCCACCTCTCCAGCCCGCGACTTCCTGACGCGGGCCGCAGGTCTCGTCGGCACGGTGGAGTCCCAACTCGATGCCATTCGCACGGCCGCGGACTGGTTTGCCGCCTCCATTCTCGCCGGCCGCGTCGTGCATCTCTTCGGCTCCGGGCATAGCCGGATCCTGGTTGAGGAAATGTGGCCCCGCTACGGATCGTTCCCCGGATTCAACCCCATCGTCGAACTCTCCCTCAGCTTCCACAATCTCGTCGTCGGCGCCAACGGCCAGCGCCAGGCCATGTTTCTCGAAAATGTGTCCGGCTTGGCCGCCCGCATCCTCCGGAATTTCCATCTCGCCCCCGCCGACACCGCCCTCATCGTGTCCTCCAGCGGATGCAATGTCGTACCGGTTGAAATGGCCGAATTGTTCCGCGCCAGAGGGGTGAAAGTCGTGGCCATCGTCAGCCGCGCCCACGCGGACGCCAGCACCAGCCGCCATCCGCGCGGACACAAGCTCCACGAAACGGCGGACCTAGTCCTCAATACAGGCGCCCCGGTTGGCGACGCCATGGTCACCGTGCCCGGCCTGGATACGCCGGTTTCCCCCGGCTCGACGATCGGAGGCTGCCTGCTCGTCAATGCGATCAAAGCTGAAGTGGCCGCCCGACTCACGGCCGCGGGTCAGCCGCCGAAAGTGCTGACAGCCGGCGCGCTCGTGGGTGGAGATCGCGCCACCCAGTTGTTCGAATCCGCCTACGACGAGCACGCGGATCGCATGGCCCGGCTCTACCAGCAACCGCGCGTCTAGTCCCGCGGACCTTGGATCCTTGAACGAACGGTTCGAATGCTCATGAAAGAACGTCCCCTGCGCACCACCGTCATCGGCAGTTACCCGTTCCCCAGTTGGCTCGAATTCGCCTGCCAACACCTGGACCGCTTCGGAGAATCCGACCGCGCCGAACTGATCGAGGACGCGGTGACCATCGCGGTGCGCGATCAACTCGAAGCCGGCCTCGATGTCATCACCGATGGGGAACAAACCCGGCTCGATTTCAATCTCTCCTTCTACGGATTCCTGGATGGACTCGAACTCGAATCGGCTCCGCCCCGGGTGTTCGGTCCGCCTGCCCATGACCAGCGCGGACGACACAAGGTGGTTCGCACCCTGTCTGCTCCCCGCGGATTGGGCGCGGTCGAGGATTTTCGCCGCCTGCGCCGCCTCGCCTCCCCCCAGCTCGAGTTGCTCAACCCCAAACCAGCCCTCAAAGCCAGCGTGCCCGGACCCTACACCCTGAGCGGACGGCTGGTCCCCAACGCCCAGTATCCGGACCGCTGGGCGTTGACCGAAGCGCTGCTCCCGTTCGTGCGGGCTGAACTCGAAGCCCTGGCCGATGAAGGGTGCTCCGAGATTACCGTGGATGAACCCTCCATGAGCTGCTACGCCTATCGCGAGGATCCCCGACGTTTCGTCGATATCTTCAACCGCACGGTTGAACCGGTCCGTGGGCGATGCCGGCTCTCCACGCACCTCTGCTTCGGAAACTACAAGGGCCGTGCCGTCGGCCCCCGCCGCTACGCCCCCATGTTTCCGGCTTTCCTCGACATGCATGTGGACGAAATCCACCTCGAAATGGCCAGCCGCGAATTCTCTGAACTCGACCTGCTCGCCGCCATTGCCCGTTCCAAGGACGCCGCCGTCGGCATCGTCGATGTCAAGAGTTATCACGTGGAAACCCCGGACGACATCGCGGCGCGCGTCCGCGCTTGTCTGGTCCACGCTCCGGCAGAACGGCTCTCTTTCGCCCCGGATTGCGGCTTGAGTCAAACGGCAAGGTGGGCGGCAAAACAAAAGCTTCGCCACCTCGTCGCCGGTGTGGAAAAAGTCCGGCAGGAACGAGGCTTGCCGCCAGCCTAGCCCGCCCTGTGCAAGCGCCTTTCCTCAGCGGTGCCGCGTTCCTCGACGACGTCGCCCATGCTCGCGCTGACCGCGAACGGCTCCACTTGTGGTGGCTCGGCCAAAGCGGATTCCTCGCGGCCTGGAACGGCTTTGCCCTCCTGATCGATCCGTACCTTTCCGATGCGCTGACCACCAAGTACGCCACCACCGACAAACCGCACGTCCGCATGACGGGTCTCGTCGTGAATCCAGGCGAACTCGCTGGCATCGACGCCGCAACTTCCAGCCACAATCACACCGACCATCTCGATGCCGAAACCCTGAGGCCGATTCTGCATCGCAATCCTTCCCTGCGTATCGTCGTGCCTGCGGCCAACGTGGCTTTCGCCGGAAAACGCCTCGGCTTGGATCCTTCGCGCCTGGATTCCCTCGACGCAGGCCAGGACCTCGCGTTGGGACCCCTGAACATCCACGCCGTCCCCGCCGCCCACGAGGCGATCGATCGAGACGCCCTGGGCCGGTGCTGTTATCTGGGTTATGTGTTCCGACTCGGTCCATGGACGATTTATCACAGCGGAGACACCATGCGCTACGAAGGCATGGTCGATCTCTTGCGGCCGTTCCGCCCCGATGTGGCGCTCCTGCCCATCAATGGACGTGGACAGGAACGGCGGGTGGCGGGAAACTTGTGGGGGCCCGAGGCGGCGCAATTGGCGAAAGACATCGGCGCTGCCCTCGTCATTCCCTGCCACTACGACATGTTCGAGTTCAACACCGCCAGTCCCGCGGACTTCGAGTCTGCCGCCTGCAACCTGGACCAGCCCTATCGCGTCCTGCACCATGGCGAGCGCTGGTCCGTGGGTTCCAATCAAGCCTTCAGGTGACAAGAACGTTCCTTTCAGCAAGGTTCTGGAAACAAATGAGCCCTTCGTGGTGTCTGATTCATATCGCGGCGGTGGTTTTCAGCCGGACCATGAATCCGACCCGAGCCATCGGGCTAGGCCGCAAATCGACTGAATCATGACGACAACCCAAAAAGGCAGGGGGAAAACGATCCTCTGGGTGGTCCTGATCCTCGTGCTCCTCGGGGGCGGGGGAACGGGCTATTACTTCTACAAGAAACGCCAGCCCGTGATCGCGATCCAGACCGAAAAGGTGAGTCGTCGAAATCTGACCGAACTGGTCGTGGCCAACGGGCGGATTCAACCGGTGATCCAGGTCAAAATCAGCCCCGAGGTCAGCGGCGAAATCATCGCCCTCCCCGTCAAAGAGGGACAATTGGTCAAGAAGGGCGATTTGCTGCTTAAAATCAAACCGGACTTCTACGAAGCCAGTCGGAGATCCTCCCATGCCAGCTTCCAAGCTTCGCTGGCGGCGAAGCAAACCGCCACGGTGAACCTCGACAAGGCCGATACCGAGTTCAAACGGCACGAGGAATTGATGAAAAGGAGCCTGATTTCAGAGTCGCTCTTCCTCGACGTGAAAACCTCTTTTGAAGTCGCCAAAGCCCAACTCCAAAGCGCCACCCATCAAGTCGAGATGGCCAAGGCCTCCCTGGAAAAAGCCACGGAAGACCTCGCCAAGACCACGATCGTCTCCCCCATCGATGGTACGATTTCCCGGCTCAACTCCCAACTCGGCGAGCGCGTCGTCGGCACCGCCATGATGGCCGGCACCGAAGTCATGATCGTCGCCGACCTCAATGAAATGGAAGCGCGAGTCGATATCGGCGAGATCGACGTCGTCCTCATCGCCCTGGGCCAAAAAGCCCGGCTCGAAGTGGACGCCTTCCGCGACCGCAAGTTCAGCGGCCTCGTGACCGAAATCGCCAATTCCTCCAAAGGCCTCTCCGGGATCGGCTCCATGTCCTCTTCCTCCTCCTCGTCCCAGGACGCGACCAAGTTCGAGGTCCGTATTCGCATTCAGGAAAAGGAAATCTTCCGCCCGGGCATGACCGTCACCGCCGAAGTCGAAACCCGCTACCGCACCAACGTGCTGACCGTGCCCATCCAAAGCGTTACCACCCGCCTCCCCAAGAAGAACGACAAACCCGGAACAGCGGGCGCCGAAAATTCGAAACCCGTCCCCGCTCCGACGTCGCCCGATTCCACGCGCCGCAAGGATGAATCCGACAAGCCGGTCGAAGTGGTCTTCGCCAAGGAAGGCGACGTGGCCAGGATGATCCGCGTCAAACCCGGCATCAGCGACGACAATCACACCGAGATTCTCGAGGGCGTGACCGAAGGCCAGGAAATCGTTTCCGGTAGCCACCAGGCCATCAGCCGCGAACTGGAGGACGGCAAGAAAATCAAGATCGAGGTCAAAGGATCCGAAAAGCCGGGAGAACCCGCCAAGTAACCCGGACGCTGCAAACCGCCTGCCGTGAGCCTTATCCGCATTCGCAACATCTCCCGGCGCTACGAAATGGGCGCCGAAACCATCTTCGCCCTGCGCGATGTCTCGCTCTCCATCGAGCGCGGCGAATACGTCGCCATCATGGGCCCCTCCGGTTCGGGCAAATCAACCCTCATGAATCTCCTCGGCTGCCTCGACACTCCCAGCTCCGGCAGCTACGACCTCAACGGGACCGATGTCAGCCGGATGGACGACAACCAGCTCGCCGAAATCCGCAACAAAGAAATCGGGTTCGTCTTCCAAACCTTCAACCTGCTGCCCCGCGCGAGCGCTCTGCGCAATGTCGAATTACCCCTGATCTATGGCGGCATCCCCCCCGAAGATCGGCGCCGCATGGCCTTGGACCGCCTTGCCCACGTCGGCCTCGCCGACCGGGTCCACCACAAACCCAACGAAATGTCCGGCGGCCAGCGCCAGCGCGTCGCCATCGCCCGCGCCCTCGTCAATGACCCTTCCATCCTCCTCGCCGATGAACCCACCGGCAACCTCGACTCGCGAACCGGACAGGAGATCCTCGCGCTTTTCGACGAGCTCTCCGCGAAAGGCAATACCATCCTCGTGGTGACCCACGAGGAAGAGGTCGCCCGTCATTCCCGGCGCATCATCCGCATCCGCGACGGTTTGATCGCCAGCGACGAGGCTCTGGCCGACGATCAAAGGCTCCGGCCTCACCCCGTGCCCGCTTCCCCGCCATGATGCCCCTGACCGAGTTGATCGAAGGGCTCCGCATCGCCTGGGACGCATTGCGCGCAAACCGCCTGCGCTCGGCGCTGACCACGCTCGGCATCGTCATCGGCGTGGTCACCGTGACTCTGATGGGCACCGCCATCGAAGGCCTCAATCGCGCCTTCATGACCAGCATTTCCTCCATGGGCGCCGACGTGCTCTTCGTCAGCCGCTTCTCCTGGCTCAATAACTCCTACGAGGATTGGATCCGCTCCCAGAGCCGGCGCGAAATCAACTATGCCCAGGCCCAGGCGGTCGAACGCATGATGACCACGGCCCGCGCCGTCTCGCCCATCGCCGTCACCGGCCAGCCCGTGGGCTACAAAAACAAAAACTCCGTGCGCGTCCGTGTCATCGGAACCACCGACCAAATGCTGCAGACGGACAACATCGCCGTCCAGCTCGGCCGCTTCATGACGTCCGGCGAAGTGGAGGGAGGCCGCCCTGTTTGTGTGCTCGGATCCCAAGTGGCCAGCAATCTCTTCGTGAACGAGCCGCCCCTGGGCAAACGCATCAAGGTCGGCAGCGCGCAGCTCGAAGTCATCGGGGTGCTCGACAAACGGGGCAATTTTCTCGGCGGCTTCTCCATGGACAATCAGGTGATCGTCCCGCTCAAACAATTCATGAGCAGCTTCTGGAATTTTCCTTACTTCGAAATCCAGGTGCGGGCGCGCTCCCTGGCGGAGCTCGACGAAACCAAGGAGGAACTGCGCGGTGTCATGCGCAAGATCCGCCGGGTCCCGCCGGGTGTTCCCGACGATTTCTCCATCAATCAACAAGACATGTTCATCAAGACATTCGAAAAGGTGCAGGGCACCATCGCCTCCGCCGGGCTCGGACTCACCGGACTCTCCCTCTTCGTCGGCGGCATTGGCATCATGAACATCATGTTCGTTTCCGTGGCCGAGCGCACTCGAGAGATCGGGGTCCGCAAAGCCATCGGCGCCAAGCGACGGGCCATTCTCGTGCAGTTTCTCGTCGAGGCGGCGTTGATCTGTTTGCTCGCCGGCCTCGTCGGCGTCGCCATCGCCTGGATGGTGACGCTCGGCGTGAATCGCATCTTCCCCGCAACGATGTCCCTGAAAGTGCTCGCCGCCGCGCTCTCGGTCTCCGCCCTCACCGGTGTCGTCTCAGGTTTCCTGCCCGCTTGGCGCGCCGCCCGCATGAACACCGTGGACGCGCTGCGAAGCGAATGACCTCGATCGTCCAGCCTCCTGCCGCGGCGCCGGTGAAAAAGGCCGGCGGCTGGTCGCGGCTGGCCGGCGAGCTTCGCGAAAGCCTCGTCATGGCCCTCGACGCGGTCACCTCGCACAAGCTGCGCTCCGCCCTCACTTTGCTCGGCGTGCTCGTCGGCGTCTTCTCCATCATCGTCGTCATGACCGCCATGCGGGTGCTGCAGAGCTCCATCGAATCCGAATTGAGCCAGCTGGGCAGCCACACGTTCCTCATCACCAAGTTTCCCGAGGTGTATTTTGGCGGTCCGGGCGGGTTCGAAAAGTATTGGCGCCGCAAGAATATCACCTACGCCCAGGGCAAACTTCTCCAAGACCGCACCACGCTCGCTCGAAACGTTGGCGTCGAAACTGAACTCTTCGGCGGCGAAGCCGTTTCTAAATACGAAAAAACGCCCCCCAACGTCCCGGTCCATGGCGTCACCCCCGGCATTTTTCCGGCCCGCAATTGGTCCATCGGCGAAGGTCGCTCGCTCACGGAATCAGATCTGGAAAGCACCCGCCAGGTTTGCGTGCTGGGCCACGGACTGGCCACGAATCTCTTTCCCCAAGGCTCCGCCCTCGGCGAAAAGGTCAAACTCGACAACATCGGCTACACCGTGGTCGGCGTGCTGCAAGGCAAAGGCTCCGCCCTCGGCGGGAATGCCGACAACTTCGCCGCCATCCCGATCACCACCGGACTCAACCGCTACGGACGCTCCTGGCGCAGTCTGAGCGTGCTCGTGCAAGCCTGGGACCAGGCATCCTTCGACGACACCGTCGAACAAGTCCGCGGCGCGCTTCGCGTGATTCGCAAAGTGCCGCCGGGGAAAGAGGATGACTTCGAAATCGCCACCAACGATTCCATGATCAGCCAGTTTCAAAGCTTCACCCTGACCGTGCGCGCCGGCGTGGCCGTCGTGAGCTCCATCGCCCTGCTCGCCGCCGGCATCGGCATCATGAACATCATGCTGGTTTCCGTCACCGAGCGCACCCGCGAAATCGGCGTGCGCCGCGCCATCGGCGCCAAGAAACGGAACATCATGACCCAATTCATCCTCGAAGCCATCATGCTCTGCGAATTCGGAGGGCTCCTCGGTGTCCTGCTCGGAATTCTCGGCGGCAACCTCATCGCCTATTATCTGAAACTGACACCGGTCATTCCGGTGGATTGGGCCGTGTACGGGCTGCTCATCTGTTCCGTCGTGGGCATTGTCTTCGGCACCTATCCCGCCTGGAAAGCCGCCAATCTCGATCCGATCGAATCCCTGCGTTACGAGTGAGGCGAGCGCACCTCTCCGCCCGCCAGCCTGCCCTGCGTCGCAGCGTCAAACCATCGGATCGCTTCCGGACGGCACAGCCGCACGCGAGCCGAAACTCCCGGCGCCCATTTCGAGACCGCACCGCACCGCGCCGTCCCCTCATGAAACGCCGTGCTGAAGTGAACCACCGTTTCCGCCCCCAACCATTCCACATGTTCGATCCGCGCTCGCTCGTCGCCATTTGTTTCGTCCAGCGATTCGACGGATTCCAAGGCGAGATGCTCGGGACGCGCCCCCAACAGCACTTCCCGTCCCGTGGACAAGGCGCCGGGGATCGGACAATCCTCGGGCCACATCAGGCGCAAACGCGTCCCCTTCGCCTCCGCGTTCGCGCTCGAACCCGATTCCTCAAACGCCCAGCTCGCCGACCCGGGCGGCTTCACGAAACGTCCTCGAAACAGGTTCATCGGGGGCGATCCCATGAAACGTGCGACGAAAGCATTCTCGGGATGTCCATGAACTTCTCTGGGTGTGCCCAGTTGGCAGCGCGTTCCGTCCCGCATCACGAGCACTTGTTCTCCCACCGCCATCGCCTCGCTTTGATCATGGGTCACCCAAATCAAGGTCATGCGCAACTCGCGCCACAGCCGGGCAAGGAACATCCGCGCCTCTCGCCGCGTTTCCGGATCGAGGTGGGCGCAGGGCTCGTCGAGCAAGAGGGCGCCCGGCCTTCGCGCACACGCCCTTGCCAGGGCCGCTCGTTGCCGCATGCCCCCGGAAAGTTCGCCGGGCAGGCACCCCAGCGTGTCCCGCAAACCGAAGAGGTCCGCCATCTCCGCGCTGCGACGGCGAATCTCCACCTTGTCCACACGCCTCGCCTCCAGCCCCAGTTCCAAATTCTCCCGCACCGTCAGATGCGGGTACAACGCGTGATTCTGAAAAACCAGCCCGAGGTCACGCGCCGCCGGGTCGAGTCCCGCCGCCTCGCGGCCGCCGATCCAAATCCGGCCCGAGGTCGGGGTCTCCAACCCGGCCAGCAACCGGAGCAACGTGGTCTTTCCGCACCCCGAAGGACCCACCACGGCGAACAGCGCGCCCGGGGGTACGGTCAGCGAAAAAGCGCGCAAGGCCCACACCTCGCCGCCGGCTGGACGTGGAAAAGACTTGGAAACCGCCTCAAGCCTCAATTCAGGCATGCGGATGGGCGGACATCGCTCCGTGGTTCATGGCGTGGATTTTCCAACCTCAACGGCGGCGTTGATTCGAGCGAGCTCCTTTTGCTGCGCGTTCCATTTCTTGGTGAGCTCATTGAACTCTTGGGCGACGCGATTATGACGCTCGATCAGTGTGTTGCGTTCTCCAGCCAGACGCTTGAGTTCTTCGTTGAGACGATGGATGTCCTCGTTCTGGCGCTGCAATTTCTCCGTCGCCGTGGCGAGCGCCGCTTGATAGCGCTCGTTCTGCGTTTTCGAGGATTGCAGCTCACGTTCCGCCGAGTCCCGCAATCGCGAGGTGGCCTGGAACTCGGCCAGCCGCGCATTGTGGTTGGAGACCATCCCGGTCTCCACCGATTCGAGGCGTGCTCTCTCCGCTTCCGCCACTCCCAACCGCTGGCCCAGATCCTCTGTCGCAGCCCGCTGCCGTTCGAGTTCCGCCTGGAGGCTGGAAATTCCTCGGTTGCGGCTCGCTCCCTGAACCCCTTGCCATACCGTCACCCCCCCCAACAAACAGACAGCTCCAATGAAAACGAGAAAGGGAACAGGTTTCATATCGTCGCGGTTCCCCACACCGTAGCCTGAACCCGGCCCTTTCGCCAGTTCTTGCTCGAGCGGCGCGAGCACTACGGTGCCTCCAGAGATTGTCGGTGACCGGGTTGTCGTGGTCACGCAGACAGCACTGTCTGCTGATGTCCAGGCTGCCCAACCTGGGGCGACGAAGCGAACCAGGCGCGTGGAGAGCATGGAAGGGCCTCGTTCTTCACTCGCCGGGCCGACGGGCCGTCGGCGATACGGCAGGCTGGGCAGCCTGCGCCACATGACAGACGACTTCGGGATGCACGGTTCGGCTCTGGGATTGGAGGTCGGGGGCGTGCCGACAGGTATTCAAACCCGAGGAAAGTTACGTCGTGCCCATCTCGGTCACCTTCAGCCCGAACGCTTCGCGACTGTGAGTCGGCTCTGCGAATCCGCACCATGCAATTTACGTCTTTTGCCTCACCGCCGTCCGCGCCGCTCCGCCTGCCGAACCTACGCGTCGCTCCGTCAACCCCAAGGTCGTGTGGCTCGGCGAAGGGGCGGTGGGCAAGACATCGCTCGCGCATCGGTTGATCGAAGACCCATACGTCGCTAAGGATCGGACGCACGGCATGAACGTGTGGAATCTGGAGCTGCCGGCGGCACCACAGCCTGGCCCAGCGCAGAGTGTTTCCCTCGCCCCGCGAGGAACGAGCGGGGAGAGGGCCAGGGAGAGGGGCTTCACGCCCACCCCGCCAGACGCGACTCCTCTCCCCAGCCCTCTCCTCCATTCTCATGGAGGAGAGGGAGAAGACTTGCTCGACCGCGAGGCCCTGCTCTGGGATTTGGCTGGTCAGGAGGATTACCGGCTCAGCGCATCCGCAAGTCGTCGGGGCGCGCCGATCACGGCGCTGCCGCTCGCGCCCATCGGCCGCGGCGATCTCCTCCCATTCCATGGCCCGCCCTGGGTGGATGCCTTCGCCCCTGGCAGCACTCTTGCCCGTTGAAGCTGCCCTGCCCCTTTGAAGACACCTCTTGAACCGGCGTGAACGCCGCGCCCCGGCGGTATTGCGCGCATCACCGACAACCTATGGAGGCACGGGATCCGGGCCGACGCACGTTTGCGGCTTTTCACAGGCCCTTGGCTTGGGATAATCTACGTCTCGAATCCTAAAAGAACCCATTACCCTTCCATCCACGAATCGATTGCCGTTCCAACAAAGGCCCTCGCATGAAATCTTATCGCTTCGCCATCATCCTCGCTCTCTTCATGGCCGCCGGCGTATCCGCATCCGAATTCTGTTCGCTCTTTGACGGCACATCGCTCAAGGGCTGGAAGGCGTTGGACATGAGTTACTGGTCGGTGCGGGATGGAGCCATCACGGGGCAGTCCACACCGACCCATCCCTGCCGGACCAATCAATTCCTCGTGTGGCAGGGGGGCGAGGTGTCCGATTTCGAACTGAAGCTCAAGTTTCGAGCCACCGGGAACGGGTGCAACTCGGGCATCCAGTTCCGCAGCGTGATTCGTCCGGACGGCCTGGCGGTCGGGTATCAGGCCGACATTTATCAGAGCGGCCCTTATCTGGGGGGTGTTTGCGACGAACTGCACACGCGGAAAGGGCCGGAGTTGCTCACGGCCAACGGCAAGCGGACCGTCATCGACGCCTCCGGCAAACGGACAGCCACCGATCTCGGGGTCACCGCATCCATGAAACCCGCGGGCGAATGGAACGAGTATCACATCATCGCCAAGGGCCAAACCATCACCCTGAGCATCAATGGTGTGAAGTGCTCCGAACTGATCGACCAGGAGTCGGGGCACTTCGATCTCAACGGGATCCTCGGTTTGCAGTTGCGCTCCGGCGAACCGATGACGGTTCAATTCAAAGACATCCTCTACCGCGAACTTCGTTAAACCTCCCGACGAACTTGTTGCTCAAGTTACTCACCATTCCGCACCCCGGCCCGGCGGAGTTCTTTTGCTGAAAACGGCAATTCAGCAGGGTCGAGGTGCGCCGAAAAAGGCGCTTGGCGGTTGAACATCAAAGCGGCCTGAAGACCGCGGCGCCAACCGGGTCACCCTTTTTCATTCCCCTGCAGTGCTTCCGCGTCAACGTTCCTTTTGCCAAACGCGGGGGAAAATGCGAGGGTCCGGCCCATGAAAGCCCTGTTCACTCTTGCGGTCCTTGCCATGACTCTTTCCAATTTCTCCCCCCAAGCCGCCGCTGCCGCGGACACCCGGTGTTACGAAATGCGCGTCTACTACTCCCCGCAGGGAAAACTCGACGATCTGCACGCCCGTTTCCGCAATCATACCCTCAAACTGTTCGCGAAACACGGCATGGAATCCATCGGTTATTGGGTGCCGATGGACAACACCGAAAACAAACTCGTCTTCATCCTCGCCTATCCCAGCCGCGAAGCGCGAGAGCAATCCTGGAAGGCGTTCGTCGCCGATCCCGAATGGAAGGAAGTCGCCAAGAAAACGGAGGCCAACGGACCGATTGTGGCCAAGGTGGAAACTTTCTTCATGACTGCCACGGACTATTCGCCCTCCATCAAGGCGGTCGCGAGCGGTCCGCGCGTCTTCGAGTTGCGCACTTACACGGCGTCCCCAGGCAATTTGGCCGGGCTCAATGCCCGCTTCCGCAACCACACGGTCAAGCTGTTCGCCAAGCACGGCATGACGAACTTCGCCTACTGGGACTTGATGCCGGATCAAAAGGACGCGGACAAAACCCTTCTTTACATTTTGGGCCACGCGAGCAAGGCGGCGGCGGACGCGTCGTTCAAGTCATTCCGCGAGGATCCGGATTGGGTGGCGGCACGGAAGGCGTCGGAGGAGAAAGCGGGGGGTTCCTTGACGGCCCCGGGAGGGGTCAAGTCCCTGTTCCTGGTCGCGACTGATTATTCCCCGACCAAGTGATCGAGCGCGGACGCAAACTCCGCCGCCGACGGCCGCCCTGTGATTGGGGACACAGAACATCGAGCAAACCAAGCATCTCAATTGGGAGGATCTGCAGTTGATCCTCGGCGGAGGGGTGCGCTATCCCACGCCGCAGCACGAGCAGTTGAGGGCATTGGCCGAGGATCCGGAGGTCATGGATGCCATTTGACGGTTCGACCTGACAACGGCAGTTGAACATGGTGAAGACTTGCCAAGGCCAGGATCACCGGAGGCCTCATGAGAGCCGGCTTGGTTTGAGACCCTTCACGATGTCGCGCCTCTGGCTCAGGCTGCCCAGCCTGCGGGGCGACGAGCCGCCGGCGATACGCCAGGCTGGGCAGCCTGCGCCACACGACGGACCACTTCGGGTGCACGGGGAGGTGGCAAGGTGAGAGGTTTCAAATTGACGGTCTTCCATCCTTTCCCAAAACTGCCGATATGCCCCAGGTCCGTTACATGGGTGCCGGCATTTCGTTCCCCGCCCCGGCCCGGCGTGTGCAGCTCCAGCCTGCGGGAGACGCATCCGCCGTAATCCGCCCGTACGGTGCCATTCTTGGTTCCTCCCGGCTTCCGCCCCGTGAGGACTGCTCTTCCAGCGCATCCCTATGAACTCAAAAACAAAGACTCCTGCTCTGGCGCGATCCGTTGCCGCTTTTACCTTGATCGAGCTGTTGGTCGTCATTGCCATTATCGCCATCCTTGCGGGGATGCTGCTGCCCGCGCTGAGCGCGGCGAAAGAGAAGGCCAAACGATCCAACTGCGTGAGCAACCTGCGACAGCTTGGATTGGCCACTCACCTCTACGGGCTCGATTTCGACGACAAGGTGTTCAAAGGCATCCGTGACGCCAATGATTCCTACACCTTGAGCATCGAAACATTCATGTATCGCTACGTCAGCAATCAATTCGGAGACAAGGTGTTCGACTGCCCGAATCTCTACCCGGTGCACTACCCCGGCACGACGGACAAACCGGACAGCCGATACCAAACGGGCATCGGATATTATATCGGTTACAATTATCACGGTGGAAAAAAGATGCCGCCCGATTGTGGATGGGTATCTCCGCAAAAGCTCAGCGAAGATCCGAAGCTCGTGCTTTTTTCCGATCAGAACGTGTGGAATGCCAACTGGGTGACGGTGCCGCATGGACCGCGAGGCCAGGTTCGGAAGGGGCCGTTCAAGGGAACGGGCATCTTTCCTTCCGGTGGAAAGAATCCAAAACATTTCGGCGCCGCCGGCGGAAACCTCTGCACGCTGGACGGCGCGGTGGTTTGGCGCAGCGCCGCGCTATGGAAAACGAACTATTTGGTTTACTCTGGAGGAGCCCACTGGGCCTTTTGGTGACGGCCGGATGGGCATGACCGGCGGACCGGTCTATCCGTGAAGTGTATCCGTGGTTGCAAGAAGCTTGGCAGGCATCGAGGCACTTTACTCGGGTGTGCAGCGTTTGGAGCGCGAGGGGGAACTATGAAAGGCATGCGGGCGTTGCCGGATGGACGGTTGTTGGTGTCTGGCGACGCGTTTCGATTTGCCGGTTCAATTCGGCGTCCGATGATCGAGCATTCGGCGCAGCCTGGACGCGCCTATGTTCTCGAAGTTTCGGAAGACCTTGTCTCCTGGGCACCGGTCGTCACCCAGGAATCCGGGGGCGCCGTCTTGCGCCTGACGGATCCCTCGCCAGCCGGGTCGCCCTACCGGTTCTACCGCGTATGGCGGCGAAACTGAAATTCATCGGGCCGGCCGGAGCGAAGGAGTTCACTCCAAGTTCAGCTCTTGTCCGATGTTTCACAGTCGTCCTCATTTGCCCCGGAGCGAGGCTGGGTCGTCCTTCGACCCGCCGCAGCACGTTGAAAAATCTGGAGTCTTCCGACCTGGCCGCGCGCTGCCGAGATCTTGCGATGGATCGATGCTGATCCATTGCCGTTTCCAGGTTTATTCTCCACGAACATCCGCACTCGTTGCTTGGGCCGGCGGTTTGAGTTCGCTCTGGCTCCCTTTGATGAGCACACCGGCGAGGACAAATTTCTCGTTCACTATGAACGCGATGCCCGGACTTCCCGCCGGAAGTCCGCCTTGAGCGAGCGTCCATGTCCGGCCTTGGTTTTGCGAGTAGTAGATCCCGGCGGAAGCTCCGGCAAAAACTAGGTTGCCGCCTGATCCAAGTTCCCAGACCGGGGCGTCGTTCGAGAGCGCGTGGGAATGGACGCCGGGAAAGGAAATTGAAAATTCGGCCGAGCTTCCTTCAGCCATGCCCTTCGACCAAGTGGCACCCCAATCCGAACTCCAACTAATGCCGCCGGGATTGTGTCCCGCGATCAGGGTATCCTCGATGCTGACCAGCGCGAGTGGGGTCACCGATCCGGTCTTGTGCCACGATCGTTTCTCCGGATCCCAGCCGTAGAGCCCCCGGCTGTAGAGTCCCGCAAACAATTCCCCTCTGGCTGCCGATAAGGCGAAAACTTGCGCGTGCCGGGGAAGTCCGGTCGAGAGTGGAGTCCAGGACTGGCCGGCGTCCGTGGAGTGAAACACACCGTGAGCATCGGTGCCGGCGTAAACTTTGCCGTCATGGACGCACAAACTACGCACCTTCGGGGAAGGAAATGCTCGATCGAGAGTCCATGATGCGCCCCCGTCCGAGGATACGCACAGTCCGTTGCCATCGGTGCCCGCCAGCACTCTCCGCCCCAAGCTAGCGAACGAGATGACGCGGCCCGGCGCTGCGCTTGCTACTTTGGCGGGCCGCCAACTGAGCGCTTCATCGATCGAGGTGAAGACACCAGAGTCCGTTCCCGCGAACAGAATGCCCTTCGCGGAACCGAATGCGTTGATGCGAGAGCGTTCCGGCAATCCGTCGTCCGACCGTCTCCATGATCGACCGCGGTCCTCGGACTTGAAGACTCCGAAGGCGTCAGCCGCCGCACCGGCGAATGTGCCGGAGATAAGGAGAGTGGCGGTGACGCGAATGGCTGAAGACTTCATGGAATGGCGAGCGCGGAAGGATGAGGAACCGTAGGACCGAGGGGCGCGGTCGGCAAGCTGTGAGCGACGCCCCTGATTCTGGGGACTCGTCTTCGATTGTCGCAAGTCCGCGTTTGATACAGAGCTCCTGCCAGAGTGGATCGCATTCCGAACGAACCGCTACTTTCCTGTTCCCGGCGGGAGCAGCCTATCCTATATCCCATCCCAGTTGGCCACGATCAGCAAAACCGCGACCACGAGGATCAGGATGGCTCCCACCACCACCGCGGTCTTGAGCGGGCTGGCTTTCTTCTTTCCCATCGGGCCATTTTCGATGCTCGCGGCTCTGCCAGTCCCCATCATAATCAGTCGGGGAAACATCAAACCGACGGGTTGGCTCCGGTTGACCGTCAACCTTCGAGGCTCAGTTCGCCAATGGATACCAACCCCAACGGGGTTGTGACGAAATCCTATTTCCGTTTGGCGGCGTAAAGCCACAACCGCGTTGCGGTTGAATTGAACTCCAAACGGCAACCCAAGGTAGCTCGTTCCTCGCAACCTTGGGCTGGAGGACACAATCCCTTTGGGATTGGATGTGCGACTCCGTCGCTTTGGGCATCGCCCATTCCGTGGCCCACCATTCGCTCTGACGCGCATCGGCTTGCTCACCTCAACCGAAACGATTCTTGCGACCTCCGCCTCATCGACCGCCCAGTGGGCTCAACCTGATTCCGCGTCAGGTCAGGAGTCTCGAGGCTGGTCCCGGGGAATGCAAAAAATGCAGCTAGGATGCTGCACGTTCCATGGGTTGTTCGCCCAAGAGCCGCAAATCGCTCCAACCTTTCTTGAGGGTTCCGCCCCGCAGCACCCTGGCTCTCAAGCCGCCTCGACCTCGCAAGGCTTCCTTGGCGCCTGGACCGAAGGCTTGATCCATCCAAAGACAGGGCTTCGACTCCTCGGTGCCCTCAAATTCCACGCCTTGCATTTCGAAGCGGCGTCCAATAAGGGCGTTCAAATCCACCCCTCGAACCACGATATTTCGCCGATAAACAGAGGGCGCCACGGGTTCCATGGCAAGGCGGATGGACAGGTCTTCATGCACCTCGAAAGCGAAAAACGTGACTTGCCCTTCCCCCCCGGGCTGCTTTTCGAAGTAGCGGTCCCCGCGGATGCCCCGTCCGGCCACGCACTCGACGGCGTCGCGATCGTCCATGGGATGAGTGCCGGGTTTTTGGCCGTAATGCCCGACGAAGTTGTGCCCCGGAGAGGCAAAAAGGTGAACGATCTCAACGCGCATAAGATGCTTTCAGCTTGGATCCTTTCTCGACTTCCGCGCGCCAGGCGGCGGGCAGATCCTGTTGGGTTTCCACGAGGATCTCAAGGATGGCCTGCCGCGTTTCCGGGGCGAGCCGCGCAGCGTACTCCGGTGCCGGATGAGCGCCCGTGAGCACGTCCAGCATGCGTGCATAGATCTGGTCCTTCAACGGCGCGGGCAACTGGGTGAAAGCCCCCGAGTAAATCAAATAGCTGCACGGGTACTTGAAAAGCCGGGTGCGCAGGTCCAATTCACGCAGCGACCGGCCTTTGGAATCCTTGGGCCCGCGGGCTTGAAAGGCGCGCGCGTATTCCGGCGAGCCGGAGACGCGATCCGTCAACGGAGCTTCTTCCACGAAGAACAAGTATCGGAGAAAAGCCTCCACCGGGGATTTCAGATAGCGAACGTGACCATACTGGCTGAGGGCGATGCGCGCGCTGTGGTTCAGGCGCGTCAGAAAGTTGTGCATGTGCGATTGATGCTCGAGAATCATCAAAGCCACCACGTCGCTGGTGTCGAGCAGGTAGGCGGAAGTGTCGAAGAGATTCCGAAGGGAATCCAAGTTCGCCCTGAAATTGGGTTCCTTTTCGTTCCGCAGCACCTCCTTCGCGCCGAGGAGATTTCCCCGGTGGATTTGTTTGCCGTGCTGGCCGCTCACGTACCATCCGCCCCAGCGCTCTTGAAAAGGCGTGCGATGATTCACCTGGGAAACTCCCGTGTTGAGATCGGGTTGTCCGGATTCCTCCGTGACGAAGGAGCGCACCAGGTGTCCCGGCGAGCCCATGGTCTTGGCGGACTGGTGGCATTCGAGGCACTGGTCGTTGCGGACGAATTTCGGCTTCGGCAAGGACTGATCGAGCGTGTAGAACACGCCTCCGAGTTGCGGATCCACCGACGAAACCTCCATGATCTCGGATCCCTTGACGAATCCGACATAGACGTCGTCGTTGAAATACACAGCTCGGGGAGAGCTGGCTGAGATGCGGTCGCGCTGGAAGGATGTTTTCGAGAAGACCAGCACCTGCGAGGAGACGGGGATGTTCAGGAATTCCAGCAGGGATGGGTAATATCCATACTTTGGATCCTTTCGCAACGTGACTTCCCCGGCATCGATTTTCCGCTGCAACCGGGCGATGGGATCCACAGCCTGGGTCTTGGCATAGCTCACCGGCGGATCATCGATGCCGATCAAATGGGACGAGCCCTGGAAATCAGCGCGCAGGACGGAGGCGGACAGCAGGAAAAGCCACCATCCATGCGAAACGGTGAGCCAAAGCGTGTCTCGAGAATCCCTTCCGGAAGGGCGAGTCCAGCGTGGAGCGGGTTGGGCGGGCGCGGAGGGGTGTTTCATCACGGACTCCTTTCCTCCTTCAAGCAGGCGGTGTTCGGTGTTGGGGGGAATCTGGCGGGAGAAAACAGGGCGAGGTCGAACGAGGTTCTTCCCTGGAGGGCGAGATCGGCGAGCACTTCACCCATGACGCTGCAGAACTTATAGCCGTGGCCCGAAAACCCTGCGGCAAGCGTCACATTCGCGTGCGCGGGATGTTGGCCGACGATGAAGTGGAGATCGGGGGTCAACGTGTACATGCACACCACGGCGTGAACCAAACGGCCCGCCAGGGCCGGACAGTATTCTCGCACCACTTCGCGCATGCGGCTAGCTTCGGCCTCCGAGACAAGACGATCCACCGTGTCCGGAGTGCAATAGTTCGTTTCCGGCGCGCGAAAAAAGGAGACTTTGACTCCTCCTTCCCCGCCATCAACCGAGGGAAAACCGTAAGGCTGCACCTTTTCGTCTCTTTGCCAGATGTAAACCGGAAACCGTCCCGGGACAAAATCGTCTGTCCCGCGATCGGGCTGAAACCAATACAACACCTGGCGCTCCACTTGCAAAGGAAGGCCGAGACCGGCCAGCGCGTCCGGCGCCCAGGGCCCCGGCGTGACGATCAACTGTTCGGCTTCGAATTCGCCGCGCGCGGTGCGGACGCGAACGCCGCCAGGGGAAGCGGTCCATTCCTCGACGACCGTTTCAAATAGCGTGGAGGCGCCGGCCCGCCGGGCCGAGTCGAGATGCGCGGCGATAGCGTGCTCGCTGAAGACCAAACCCGCGTGGGGTTCCCAAAGGGCCACGGTGGATTCGGGCATTGACAATTGGGGGAACCTCCGGCGGATCGCCGCCGCGTCCAGGAGTTCGTGGGGCAATCCATGAGCCCGCGCGCTGCTCAAGCTTCCAGACACGACCTCGGAATCCGGGGCGCCCATCATCAACCCGCCGCACAATTCGAGAAGGCGCGCGCCGGATTCCTGCTCGAGTTCCCGCCATAATTCATAAGCGCGCAAGAGGAGGGGGACGTAGGCTGATCCTTCGAAATAGCATTGCCGGATCACGCGCGTGCGACCGTGGCTGGAGCCGAAGCCGTGGGGAGGATGGTATCGATCCAGGCCCAACACGCGGCGTCCCCGCCGGGCCAAATGCCGCAGCGCGGCACTTCCCATGCCTCCCAATCCCAGCACGATGACATCCCATGATTTTGACATGCAGCGGGTCAAGTGGACCGTCGGGCGGAGGTGCAGCGTTTTCCGGCAGCGACGCGCAGGGGATCGAACTTTTCCGACCCGAATCCCGCGTGCGCGTGCCGCCACCACCCTTCAGCCTGGCGGAATTTTCCAGACATCTTCCCGACCCGGAAGGATTCCGCCTCGATGGACCGGATCATGGAATCCATGCCCTGGCTTTGTTTCAGCCAATCGAACTGGCTGGCGTGAGCGATGCGGGAAGCGCGCAGCGTTTCGCGAAAGGAGGTGGTGTCGATGAAAAAGTCTGGGCGCACGGGGCGGCGAAGAGGATCGCAGAGGCCGTGGGGAAGGCAGTGATAGACAGCCACGTCTCCCTGGTAAATGGGGCGCGCGGGGGTGACCTTGAAATTCGGCATGGCGTGTGCGAACGCGGCCGTCACCACCAGCCGGCAGGTCTCGGTATGGTCTTCCATGTAATCGACCGGCGGATGCGTGAGGATGATCGAGGGCTGGATCTCCCTGATTTTCGCGGCCACGCGACGCAGCAGCGGGACATCATAAATGATTTCAAGGTCCCGGCAGAGAGGCGCGTGCCACCTTGCGCCCAGGATGCCGGCGGCGCGGCGGGCCTCGAGACGCCTTCGACGGGCGGTTTCGGCGGGGCCGTGCGTCTGGCTGCCACAGTTGCCTGAGGACAGCGTCCAGTAGTGCGTGTCCCACCCGGCTTCGCGCAGCAACAGAAGCGCGCCCGCCATCTTAAACTCGATGTCGTCCGGATGCGCGCCTACGGCCAGGGCAATTGATTTCACCATGAACCTTTCGACCTAGGTTAATCGACGCGTTGGAGCCGCGCCTCCTCATAATTTGGCTTTGATCACCACCGGGATCCACCAGGCAGCCGCGGCCACGATGACCACGAATCCCGCGAGATCGAGCAGGAGCCCTTCCCGGGCCATGTGTTGAATGCGGACTTTTCCGGATCCATAGACGATCGCATTGGGCGGGGTGCTCACCGGGAGCATAAAACCGAGGGAAGCCCCGAGGCAAGCGGCCAGCGCCGGCGCCAGGGGAGGAACCCCGGCGGCTTGTGACACCGCGATGGCGACGGGCACGATCATGGTCGCGCTGGCGGCATTGCTGGTGGTTTCGCTGACGACGATGGCGGTCGCGGTGAACAGCACGATCAAACCGAACTCGGTGCGGACCTGAAACAAGCCAGCCAGGCTTTCGCCCACCCAGCGGGCGAGTCCGGTGGAAAACATCATCTCGCCCAGGGACAGACCGCCCCCGAAGAGAATGAGGGTTCCCCAATCGATGCGCGCAGCATGACGCCACTCCAGGGTCATCGCCGGTCCGCGGTGGTCAGAAGCGGGCAGCAGAAAGAGCCAACCCGCTCCGAGCAACGCGGCCACACTTTCGGGCAATCGCAACTGCAGCCATTTCACCGAGCCGGATTCGGCACCGAGAATCAAAAGGGCGGCACCCGGCAGGACCCAGAGCAATACCGTGAAGGCAAATGCGAACACCACATTGCGTTCGCCTCGCGTCATCGGCACAAGCGCCGCGGACAAGGCCAAGGCCGGATTGGCTTGACCTGTCAGGCTCGAATCCGAAGAGGAAGGAGTCGCGGCGGCGGCGCTTCGTCCCAGCCGCCAAACCAGTCCCGCCATGAGCAAAGCCGCGAGGGGCACTCCGAACATCATCCATTCAAAAAACCCTACTTTGACGCCGAGAAGACGTTCGATCTGACCCAGTCCGATCAAATTCGGAGGGGTGCCGACCGGCGTGGCCATGCCGCCGATGGAGGAAGCGAAGCTGGTCATTAGGACCAAAGCGCCGGCGTAGGTGGAAGGCTTGGCTCGGTCTTGACCCATTTGGCTGAGCAAAGCGAGCCCGATGGGAAGCATCATGGCGGTCGTGGCGGTGTTGCTGATCCACATACTGAGCATGGCGGTGACGACGCCGTAGGCCGCCAGGACGCGCGCGGGCGTTGAGGAGAGTCCCGGCACGCTCAGCAGCCGCAACGCCAGACGCCGGTTCAATCCATGCAGGACGATTGCCTCCGCGAGCAGGAACCCGCCCAAATAGATGAACAACACGGGATCTCCGAAACCCTTGAACGCCTCGCGGGCGGGGGCGACCCCGCACAGCACACCCGCGGCTACTCCGATCATCGCGGTGACCGCAAGTGGCAACGCTTCCGTCATCCATGCGACGACGACGCAGGCCAGAATCGCCAGCAGACGATGGGCGCCGGGATCGAGTCCAGGCAAAGGCATCGCGTAAACGACGAGTCCGAGCAGTGGCGCGAGCCAGCGTCCCACGCGGCGCCGGGACGATTCGAACCGGGCCTCAGCTTCTGAAATGCGTTCTTCGGGGAGGACTTTGGACATGCGGAGGCCGGGGGCGAAGGTGGTGTCTCTGAAGTTAGGGAAGCCGCACGGCTTTCACCCGCAGAAATCGAAATGAACCCGCGCTCTCCGAGAGATCGCGAAGCCGAATCGATCCCCCTGAACCCGGCTTGGGTGCGGAGACTGCCTTCCACGAGGCGAAGTCCACTGTGGCCTCCAGTGTGTATTCCCAGCCGGGGCGGCTGGTCAGGGTTTGCTCCCAGCGTCCATCGACGATCGCACCGGATTCGTCTTGAATGGGCGGAGGCGGAATGGTGACGGTCACATTGTCGAGTTCACCTTGCGCCAGGATGGATCCGGGCAGGAACGGGCTTTGGCCGGCGTCGCTGTAACTGCTGATCGACAGGGTATCCAGTTCGAAACCGGTGAAGGTTGGGCTCAGAGGCGCGTCAGCCACCGGCCCCACGGGGACGCCGTTGGTCGTGACCAGGATCGAGGCAGTTTCCTCGCTCGAGGCATACCGCAAGACGATGCGCAGGGGGACACCGACCGGAAGATCAAACAGGCTGAAATCGCCCGCGTTGTTGTAGTTGAAGCGGCCACGCGACGAAACCACCGCGGGCCAGACGGTCGGACCGAATCCGGTGTCTGGAAAGAAATTGAACTCGACCAGATTCGGAGAACGATCCCCGGCCCCCCGCACAAACTCCGGCTTCTCCGCGTCCAGACGCTTCTGGAATCCGAAGGCGATCTGAAAAGTCCCGGGCTTGTCCGCACCCCCTCCCGCGCTGATATGATTCAAGGTGAGATCCAACTCGACGCTAAAATCGTCCTGGCGCGTGAGCACCGTACCCAAGGGCAGTCGAAAGTAGCTGTTGGGCTTTCCAGAGTTCCAGGTGACGTCGAGACGCTGCGCCGCTTGGTTCCAGCGAAACAGTTCGCTTGCTCCGAACGAAATCCAGTTCCGGAGCTGAGGATCGGACGCAAAATCCTCGCGGAGGATCCTCGAACCGGATTCGAGCCCGGCCGGCGCATTCGCGGCCAGCGCGGTCGTGGGTGAGGCCACGAACGCAAACCCAACTCCGAGTGCGGCCAGGGCCAGGTCACGAAGAGGTGTTAAGTCCATCCGGGTTCGATCCTTCGCCAGGGCGGGGTTCAGCCGCCGTCCTCAAGGCAAGCGGACGCGCCGCGCCAGGTCAGGGCGAGTCGCGTTTCTATTGCGCTCCCCAACGGGTGTTTTTCAGGAACGCCAGCAAATCCGCCAATTCCTGCCGCGAAAGCTGTTCCTCCAGTCCTTGAGGCATCAACGAAACTGCGCCCGGCCGCATCTCGTTAATGTCCACCCGCGCGATGCGCACCGAGGCATCCGGGCCCGTTCCCACGACGACTTCCGTGTCCGCGTCCCGCAACAGCAGGCCGGTGTGCAATTCGCCAGACTTTGTCGCCACGATCAAGGGCTCGTAGCTGCGCACAAAACTCGCGCTGGGAAACACGATCGATTCCAGCAAATCACGCTCGTTGCGAACCTCTCCGATGCGGGTCAGATCCGGACCAAACCTGCCTCCCAGGTAACCCATCGAGTGGCAGGAAGCGCAGGCGGCCTTGGCACCGTTGAAAATGGCCTGTCCGCGGCGGATATCCCCGCCCTTCATTTCCAGCAGAATCTTTTCGAGTCGGCTGCGTTGTTCGGCCGCGGTCTCGTCCATCCGGTTCGCGAGTTCCTCCACTTTTTCCAACACGGACGCGGGATGCTTCGTGAGAGGGGTGCGAATCTGTTCCGGACGCAGCGCCGCCAACCCCTTCGACTTGTTCAAGGATTCCAGGAGGGCCAGGCCCGATTTTTCCTCCGGCGCCTGGCTGAACGCGCCGAGCAAGCGCCCGATTTCCATGGGTCCCGCGTTCTCGATGAGCGAAGCCAGTTCGAGCAATTGTTCCGGCTGCAATTTCGCCCGTCCGACGATCTGAGCCGCGACGCCCCGCGTCATGGCGGCCCGCGTGGGATCGATCTGGTGCTTCAGAAAGTGCCATAACGCCTCGGGCACGGAGTTCAAACCTCCCGGCGCCAGAGCGAGCGCTTCGAGCCGCAGCTCCTCCTCTTCACGGGTCTGGGTGGCGAAGTCGCGCAAGGCGGTGGCCGCGCGAGCCGCATCCGCTTTGCTCGGGGGCAACTGCCGAATCGCCCTCAGCGCCGCCCGCTTTGCCTCCCGCCCACCGGTCTTCAAACTCCGCAGGACTTCATCCAGCCATCCTTTCGGCATCTCTTTCATGCTCGCCCGGCTCATGCCCAGAAGCCCGCTGGCCTTCTCCAAGGAATTTTCTGATGCGGCCAAGGCTTGGAGAAACTCGGCAATGGATGGATTCCCAGCCAGTTTTCCTGCCAAGCCTTCCAGTTCGTTTCGATCCGGCCCGTTCAAGTCGGGATTGCGCAAGGCCAGGCGCAGGTGTCGAGCGATGGCTTCGCCCCATTCCGGATGCCGCGCCAGAATCCAGGCGGCCGTTTCCTTCACGGTCTCGGCGCCGAGAAACGGCAGCACTTCCTCCACTCCAACTCCCCCCGCCTTCATTTGGTCCAGGGCGATGAGAGCGGCTTTCTTCGTTCCCAAAGCGCCCGCGCGCAATCCTGGCAGCGTGGCCTGACGGTCCCCGATCTCGATCAGGGCGTAAATCAGGGAATGCTCGAGCATGCGGTCCATGGGATGCCCCGCCGCTTCCAGGAGCGCAGGAACGGCGGATGCGTCACCGATGCGTCCCAAAGCTTCCGCCGCCACCCGGCACAGTGCGGGTTCGTACGGGCGCAAGAGCGCGAGCAGCGCGGGAACGGCCTGACGATCCCTCCACAATCCCGCCACATGCGCCGCCACATGCCGCACGTCTCGCGACGGATCCTCCAAGCCGATCCTGGCCGCTTCCATGGAGGCGTCGGTTTCGATTCGGGCCAGGGACCACAACGCTTGCCGCCGCGCCTCGATTCCAGTGCCCCGAGGGGCGGAAGATCCACTCGCCACCACGCTTCGCAATGCGGGCACCGCGCGCGCGCCCATCTTCCCCAACCGATGCACCGCCTGCCGTCGGACGGCAGGACGCGGATCTCCCAAAAGAGCCGATAACCCCGCCGCGTGCAGATTATTCCAACCGATGTTCTTGCCGCGTGGATCGGCAGGAGCGGAGCTCCCGATCCGGCGCACGCGGTAAATGGCGCCAAGCACATCCGGCTTGGCCAATTGTGAAGTCGGGCAACAGATTTTGTACCATCCTCCTGTGTCCACCACCAGCACCGAGCCATCCGCGTCCTCCATCACGTCGGTGGGGTGGAAATCGGCATTGTCGGAAACAAGAAAGTCCTCCGTCACCGCACGATACGTGGAGCCTTCAGGAACAAGTTGATGGCGGGTCACCTTGTGCAAATTGAAAAGAGCTGCGAAAAGATTGTCCTGATAGTCAGCCCCCCAGGCCGGGGATTCGTAGCGCATCAAGCCCGCGGGCGCGGCCGGCCCAAACATGACCATGACGGGGAGCAGATCACCCGTGCGCGGGTGATCGTCGAGCACATCATTCACCTTCCCGTAGAGTCCGCCATAGATGGCATGGACCACGCCGTCCCGTTTCCCGGCTTCGGGCTGATGCACGAAGGTGGTGGTGAAGAAGCGTTCGCCGTTGGGGAGAAACGCCACTTCCACCGGGTTATCCATGCCGCCCGTCATGACCGCATCGAGGTCCGTCGCGTCGGGTTTGGTGCGAAACAAATGGGCGGCACGGGTGATCAGCGGAGCCCGCCCCGATCGTTCGTGACGCTGGCGCGCAAACGCCCCCTTCGCCCAGTAAATCCGGCCATCCAAGCCGAGGTAAGGCCCGTGCAAGTCATTGGCGCAACCCGTCAAGGTGCCGGGACGGTACCACTCATTCCGCGTGTTGGCCTGGCCGTCGCCATCCGTGTCCGTCAATTTCCAAATGCTGGGCGGCGCTCCGACATAGACCGAGCCGTCATAGAACATCATGCCCTCGGGAAACATCATTTCGCCGGCAAACACGGTCGAATGGTCAAAGACACCATCGCCGTCGCGGTCCTCGAGCCGGACCAACCGGTGCGGTTTCTCGGCCAGTTGCTTCTCCACCTTGGCGTTGGATCCCGACGAATCCGCGACATAAAGGCGGCCTTCGTCGTCGAAATCGAAGTGGATCGGGCGATCCACCAGGGGCGGGCCTGCCACGCGCTCGACCGTGAAGCCATCGGGCACGGTGAAACGATGCCCCGGCAACGAGACGACGGCCGCTTCGAGGCTTGCGACCGCGACCAGACTGCCGACGGCGACGAGGTGTCTCAACGCCAGCCAGGCGACGGCATTCCCACGAAGGGTCGAACAATGAGAAGACATGAATCCAGTTATCGTGAAACCGCCCTGAATGAAAGCGCGAAACTTGACCCGGGGCAGGTGGTGGCGCATGCCGCAAGTTGTCTGCACTGTGGCGCAGGCTGCCCAGCCTGACGTATCGCCGACGGCCCGGCGGGTGAAGAACAAGGCCCTTCCATGATCTCCACGCGTCTGGTCCCTTCGTCGCCCCGCAGGCTGGGCAAGCCTGCGCGCTGGGTCGTCCATCGGCCCGCCGCAGGAGGTTGAAAAATCTGGAGTCTTCCGATGTGTCCGCGCGCTGCGGCTGGTCTCCGACCCAGCCGCGCTCCCCAAAATGAGAATGGCCGGGGTTCAACGCGTCATGCCTTGACAGCGAACGTCCGGTAGCACGAAACTTCCTCCCAAGGTGGATGGTTTCCCGATTGAGTTGAGTGTCTATGCGCGTTTTCTTCACGCTGGGCGTGCGGCGAATAGCATCCTCCGCGAAGATCGAGCGAGCGCCCCACCCTCGGAACTGCTGCTCCAGCAGATCTGGCTTCACCAGCGATTCGACCGTGATTCGGTGCGCTTGACCGACGGCCGCCGCGTCCAGGTCCTGCATCCCGGATTCTGGAATCGAGCCGCGGGGCCCGATTTCCAAAAGGCCCTGGTGCGATTCGAGCAGCAACCTCCGTTCTCCGGAGATGTCGAGATCGATCTCGAAGCGTCCAGTTGGATGGGCCACGGCCACCAACAGAACCCGCTCTACAAACGCGTCGTCCTCCACGTGATCTGGAGTGAACCCTCGTCCGCGCGGGCGCCGAGCCATCCGGCCACTCTGGTTTTGAAACCCCTCCTGGATTCGCCTCTGGAAGAGTTGCGGCGGTGGTTGGTCGAAGCGCCGGAACATCCCGCGTGCATGGCCGGAAAATGCCAGGGACCTCTGGCCACGCTCGATGAATCGCAAGCTCGAGCATTACTCCGCGAAGCGGCGGCGGTTCGCTGCCAGGCCAAAGCCCAAGCCATCACAGCTCGATCCCGGACCGTGGGCTGGGAACAGGCCCTCTGGGAGGCGTTATTCGCGGGCCTGGGATACAAAGCCAATGTTTGGCCGATGAAGCGGCTGGCGGAACTCCGATCGGAATGGCAGCCGCTTTGTTTGCCGGAAAGAGACCGTGAAACCATCGAAGCCATCCTGTTGGGGATGAGTGGATTTCTCCCAGTGGAACCGGACCGATTGGAGGGACAAGCCGCTTCGAAAGCACGCGCTCTTTGGCAGCATTGGTGGCGGCATCGAGACTCTCTTTCCGAAATCGCCTTGCCTCGAAGCGCCTGGTCACTCCGCGGGGTCCGGCCTTCGAATCATCCCCAACGCCGGCTGGCGGTGGCTGCGGGATGGATCTCCAATCCTCAGTTGTGTTCCGCCGTGGAGACGTGGGTTCAGTCGCTGAGCGGCGATGAGAAAGAAGGCCCACTTCGCCGCCTGGGCGAGATCCTGGACCCTGAGACGGAAAATTTTTGGCACCAACAGTGGTCTCTCGATTCGGGACCCTGCAACCTCCCCCAACGTTTGCTGGGGCGTGAACGCATCACCGAGTTGGCCATGAACGCGGTTCTGCCATGGGCGTGGGCGCGAGCCTGGCTGGGAGGAAACGAGCCCATGGCGCACCGCGTTATGGAGGGCTACTTCAATCTGCCCGCCACGGGAACCAATCACCTGCTGCGTCAGGCCGAGTTGCGCTTGTTCGGAGGGCGTTGTCCTTGGAAATCGAGACGCGCGGCCGAACAGCAAGGTCTGCTTCAGATTCTGCGGGATTTCTGTCTGAAGACCGACGCCGTTTGCAGCGAGTGCCGCTTTCCTGAGCTCGTGAAGGAAATGCGCTCGGGTTAACCCCGAAACCGCCCTTGATCAGCATCGATCTCTCGCAAGATCTCCGCGGCAAAGGCCTCTCTCAAGTCTCGATGGATCACCCAGCGGAACCATTTCGATTTTCGGCAGGCCTTCGACGCTCCAGCTTTTGCGCCTCTCGACGCTGCGGAATGGCGGTTTCCAGGGTGAACGCTGAGGCCCGCCGAACCTTGCGGTTCGGCGGGCCTTGGATACTCCACAGGAAGTTGTCCGGCACCCCATCAACAGCCCTTAGCGTCCCGGACCGCGTCCGCGTCCGGATCGCCCAGGACGGCCAGGCAGTTCAATCTTTCCGGCCTCGACGTCCGCCCTCAGCGCTGCACGTTCCTTCTCATCCAGTTTTCCATCTTTGTTGGTGTCGTAGGTGGCGAGAATTTTTTCGCGCTCCTCCGCATGAGAAACACCTCCTTCGGGCTTTTCATGGCCGCGTGCGCCGGGTCCACCCCGGCCATGACCTCGATGCGGGAGATCCAAGGTTCCGTCGGCGATCGCTTTCTTCACCGCCGCGGACTCGTCCTCATTGAGCTGGCCATCTTTGTTTTTATCGAACGGGCTCAGCGCCGCGTAGCCTTCCGCGATGCGATCGGCGGCGTGGCCGGCCCGATCCTCGCTGACCTCCGGGCGTCCTCCGGGTCCGCGTCCTTTCGGCGCGCCGGGTCGGAGTTTTCCCTCGACGATTGCCTTGGCCACCGCGTCGGTCTCCTTGTCATCGAGCTTGCCATCGCTGTTGGCATCGAACGGGCGGACGCTGGCATACAGGCCGGCGAGGCGCTCGGCGCTGGAGTCCGGATCAGGGCGCCCCGCCGGGGGACGTCCACCGGGCCGGGCCGCGTCGCTCTCAGAATCTGCGTCGGACGGACGGCCCACGGTAACACCGAGCGGGCGTCCGCGGCGGGCTCCTTCAGCGGGAGGACCCGCTTGGGTTTCGGCGTTTGGATTGTCGCCAACGGTCACCCCGAGCGGGCGTCCGCGTTGAGCTTCGAGCGGGAGTGAAGCAGCCACCAAGGCGGCCAGGGACAGTTGAATCACGAGTTTCATGTTTTTGGGATTTTGAGGTTTTTGTTTTTTTCTTCGTCCGACCCCATCGACTGGGCGGGTCGAGCTGGGGGCACCTTAGCTCCTTTCTACAAATCTTCTCCCGGCCTGAGGGGAATCAGGGCTTGGACGGGATGAACCGGGGGATCCCCGTGATGAAAAAGGGACCTCTCAGGCTCGGGCCCGGGCAGGAACCTTGTGGCCGCGCGTGGTTTGGCGGCGGCGATGGGCGGCGAAATACTTCTTGAGATAACGTCCGGTGTGGGAGGTCTTGATCTCAGCAACCTGCTCGGGCGTGCCTGCCGCCACTACGCGGCCGCCACCGCTGCCGCCTTCAGGGCCGAGGTCGATGATCCAGTCGGATTCGGCAATGAGATCCAAGTTGTGCTCGATGACGATGACGGTGTGGCCGCCGTCCACCAGTCGTTGAAGCACTTCGACGAGTTTTCGCACATCAAGCATGTGCAAGCCGATGGTGGGCTCTTCGAGCACGAAGAGATGGCCCTGCCCCGCGCTTTCAACCGCACCCCCGGTTTTCAATCCTCCGAGCAAGTGCGTCACCAATTTCAGGCGTTGCGCCTCGCCGCCGCTGAGGGTTGGGCTCGTCTGGCCCAATTTCAAATAGCCGAGTCCTGTATCCACGAGCGCTTGCAAAGGCCGCCGGATGCGCGGGTGAGCCTCGAAGAAATCCACGGCCTCGCGCGCCGTCAGCTCGAGAACTTGATCGATCGATTTGCCCTGCCACCGGACCTCGATCGTCTCGGGAGTGAAGCGGCGTCCATGGCAAGCTTCGCACCGCGCGTAAGCGGGAGGCAGGAAATTCATCTCCAGCTTGATCTGGCCCGAACCCTCGCACACGGCGCAACGTCCGGAGGCACTGTTGAAGGAAAACCGCCCGGGACCGTATCCGCGCATCTTGGCTTCCGGCGCCAGCGCGAACAACTTCCGGATGTCATCGAAAAATCCGACATACGTCGCCGGGATGGATCGAGGTGTGCGCCCAATGGGGGATTGATCGACTTCATAGGCCGACCGCAGCCCCTCCCAGCCTGAAAGCAGGGATATCGGACGACGCTTGGCGGATCGGGACAGCGCAACGCGAACGGCGGGGAGCAAGCACTCCTTTACCAACGTGCTCTTGCCCGATCCGCTGACGCCCGTGACAGTCGTCCAGCGCCCCAAAGGAAACGCGACGTCGAGATCGCGCAAATTGTTTTGGCTCGCACCTCTCAACCGCAGCCAGGGATGACCCGGTTCCGGAGCGTCCGGAGCCGGGAAGCGGGGACCGGGCGCTTCGCGCAAGACCATGGCGGATGAGGACTCATGGACCCTCCGCGCCAGGGCTGAGATTCGGGCTTCAGGAAAAACCTGCCGTCGTGATCCGCGCGCCGGGATGACTCGTTTTTCGCGCAGGCATTGGCCCGTGATCGAGTGTTCGCTGTTTTCGAGATCGGCCAGCGTGCCTTGGGCGACGATGCGCCCGCCCTGCTCGCCTGCTCCCGGACCGAGATCGAGAACATGATCGGCATGCCGCATCGTTTCTTCGTCATGTTCGACCACGAGCAGGGAATTTCCGCGCGCCCGGAGCCTGGCCAGCGCGGCGAGCAATTGCTCGTTGTCCCGTGAATGGAGACCGATCGTGGGCTCATCCAGCACATAAAGCACGCCGCTAAGGTTGGAGCCCAATTGGGCCGCGAGCCGGACACGCTGGGATTCTCCACCGCTCAAAGACCCCGCCGCGCGTCCAAGCTGAAGATAGCCCAGCCCCACTTCGGTCATGAAACGGAGGCGCTCGCGAATCTCGGGCACAATATCGCGCGCCACCTGGCCGGCCCTACCTTGAAAACGAATCTTCTGAAAAAGATCGAGGGCGCCTTCGACCGTGAAGGAGGCCAGATCGGAGGGGGACAGACTGCGCCCTTTGACGCCCCCCCCTTTCGTTTGATAGGGCAGGCGAACCGCGCGAGCAACCTCGTTGAGCCGGGCCCCGGAACAGTCCGGACACGGCTCCCGTTTCCCCTCCTGCCAGAGAAACCAGGATTCCTCGATGGCATCGGCCCGAGCGCCCCGGTCGGTTTCCGGAAGATAAAAAAGCTCGCCAAAACCACGACAGCGCGGACACCAGCCCTGAGGCGAGTGGTAACTGAAATGCTTCGGGTCAAGCGTTTCAAAGGATCGCCCGCACGTGCCGCAAGCCCTCTCAACGGAATGAATGCTCGCGCGGCCCTTGCGATCCAAAGCCAGCATCGTTCCTCCGCCCAGTTCCAAGGTTCTTTCAACCAGGCCCCGCAGCCGAATGGCATCCCGCCGTCCCGCTCCGCCGCCGGCGGCGCAGGTTCCGGTCACGACCTCGATCGAGTGCTCGGTAAAGCGGTCCAAGTGCAGCGCGGCTTGGGTGGAAACGAGGCGTCCGTCCACCCGCAAGTCGGAGTAGCCTCGGGCGGCTGCCCAGGAAGGAAGATGGCTGTGGAAACCTTTGCGATGCCGCACCAGCGGGGCCAGCAACTTGAGAGGGCCGCGCGCTTTCGAATCCGTGCGGAGCCGGGCCACGATCTCATCGCGGGTCTGCGAGCCCACGGAATGCCCGCACTGCGGACAATGTTGCACACCGAGACGAGCCAGCAGCAGCCGCAAAAAATGATAGACCTCGGTAACAGTCGCCACCGTGCTCTTGGCGCCCCCCCGCGTGTTGCGTTGCTCAATGCTGACCGTGGGCGGCAAACCGAGGACGGCATCCACGTCGGGCCGCTCCATCCGCTCCACAAACTGGCGGGCGTAAGCGCTCATGCAGTCGAGGAACCGTCGCTGGCCCTCGTTGAAAACGAGGTCGAACGCGAGCGTGCTCTTGCCCGAGCCACTCACCCCGGTCAGCACGACAAAGCAATCGCGCGGCAGATCGGCGTCGAGGTTCTTGAGATTGTGCTCGCGCGCCCCGCGAACCATCAGCGCGGCGGGCATGGCGGCTGCCAAGTCCGGCACGTCCGCGCGTTCCAATGCGCCCGCAATGGAACGTCGCTCTTCCCGCAGCGCACGTCCGGTGTGGCTCTCCAGGCAAGCCGCAACCGCTTCCGGAGGCCCCTCCACCACGACCCGGCCGCCGGCGTCCCCGGCTTCAGGACCGAGATCGAGAATCCAGTCCGCCGCCTGCAAAACACCCAGATGATGTTCCACCACGACCAAGGAATGTCCCGCGTCCACCAGCCTTTGCAACACCGCCAAAAGCAGACGGACGTCGTCGAAGTGGAGCCCGGTGGTGGGCTCATCGATGAGAAACAAGAGCGGCGCTTGGCTTGCGGGGCTGGAATGATCCTTCGCATTCTCGTCCCCAAGCTGGAGCTTCCGCGCCGCCCCCGTCCTTTCCGCGGCCTCGGCAAGGTGGCCCACGAGTTTGAGCCGCTGACTTTCGCCGCCGGAGAGCGTGTTGAGGGGCTGGCCGAGGCGAAGGTAGCCCAAGCCAATGGATTGCAGCAAAAGCAGCCGCCGCGCCGCCGCGGCGGCCGGCCGGCAATGCTCGAAAAGTTCAAGGAACGCAACGGCCTCATCGACGGTGGCTTCGAGCATTTCGGCCGCGTTCCAGCCCGGGTGGGAACTCGAGGGCCTGACCCGCGCCTTGAGCACATGCGGTCGGAACCGCTTGCCTTCGCACGCAGGGCACCGGATGAACAGGTCGCTCAGGAATTGCATCTCAACCTTCTCATAACCCGCACCCCGGCAGCGCTCGCACTGGCCGCGGCTCGAATTGAAACTGAAGGAACCCAGATCGAGCTCCTCGCGAACCGCGTCATCCGAAAGCGCGAACAATCGGCGAATGTCGTCCCAGGCACCCACATAGCCTGAAGGATTCGAGCGCGGCGTGCGGGCCAGCGCGGATTGATCCACCCAAACCACCCCCGAAAGGACTTCCCAACCATGGACCTCCCCCAGTCCATCCTCGGCGCTATCCGCGAGATTCTCGGATTCCTCCCCGCCTTCGCCACTCCCCGGAGTTTCCGGGGCAACGGACGAAGCGGCGAATTTTTCCTGGAGCAAAGGCAGCAAGACGTCCTGGATCAGCGTGGTTTTTCCCGAGCCGCTGACACCCGTCACGCAAACCAGCTTGCCCAGGGGAAAGCGAAAACGCTCGTTGCGCAGATTGTGTCGGTGACGCACATGAACCGTCAGAGCGGCATCTTCCCGAGCGCAAACGCGAGCCCGCCCGCCGCCGATCCGCGCCCGCCCGGAGAGATAAGCGCCGGTGAGCGAGTCAGGATGCCGCATCAATTCGGCCCAATTTCCCTGAAAAACGATGTGGCCTCCCGCTTCGCCACGACCTGGGCCAAGATCGACGAGATGATCGGCGGCGCGCATCACTTCGGCCTCGTGCTCGACCACCACCACGGTGTTGCCCGCATCGCGGAGCCTTCGCAGGATGCGCACCAGCCGGGCGGTGTCCCGCGGATGCAGCCCCACACTGGGCTCGTCCAACACGAAGAGTGAGTTCACGAGATGCGCTCCCAAACACGTCGTGAGATTGACCCGTTCGGTCTCGCCTCCCGAAAGCGTCTTGGTGGGACGGTCCAACGTGAGATACCCCAGCCCGACTTCCTCAAGGAACGCGAGCCTCGCCTCCACCTCCCGCCACACGGTGCGCAAACTCTCCCCCGCGACCCGCCCCAAATGCGATGGCAGCGTGAACTGGCGGACCAGTCCCAGCGCCCGGGACACCGTAAGCCGGTAGTAATCGGCCAGAGTGATTCCGCCTTCGCCTCCCCCGCCCGGCGTTCCTTCCATCCGGTAGAGCAATGCGTCCGGCTGAAATCGATTTCCTTGACACGCTGGACAAGGATCGTAGGCGCGATAACGGGCGAGGAAAACCCGGTAATGCATCCGGTAGGATTTGGACTCGAGCCAGCGAAAATATCCCTTCACCCCGTACCAGGCGTGAGGCCATTCATGCTCCGGGTCGGAACCGTAGCCCGGGTCGCCTTCTACCACCCAACGCTGATTTTCGGCGGAAAGCTCCCGAAACGGCACATCCATCGGGACGCCGCGCCGCTTGCAAAACTTGAGCAAATCGCGTTGCGACTCGAGTCCGTGCCCTCCGAGCCAGGGTTTCACCACCCCCTGGCGCAGAGTTCGTCCATGGTCCGGCAGGGCGCGGCGATAATCGATCGCGATGACCCTGCCAAAGCCCTTGCATTGCGGGCATGCCCCGCGCGGATGATTAAAACTGAAGAGCGATGGGCTCGGCTCGGCGATGGAACGACCGCAACCTGAACATTCGAGCGCGCGGCTGAACTTCCTTTCCTCGTTTGATCCGCTCGGGTCGAGTCGCAACAGACGAAGTTTGCCCCGCCCGAAATGGAAGGCTTGTTCGCAGGCTTCGACCAGGCGCGCCCGGCTGGATTCGACCAAGCGCAACCGGTCCTGAACCAGCATCAAGGACCCCATCGAAGCGCTGTCCGCCGCGTCCGTGTCCAGGTCTTCCAGCCTCTGGACGTGCCCGTTGAACCAGAGCCGCTGGTAACCTTGTTTTCGCACCCAGCCGAGGCACTCACGCAACTCGATTCCTCTGGCCAAAGGCACTTCGAAGAGAATCAACACTTCCGCTCCGGGCCAGAGTGGCGAGATTTCCTGCCAAATCGTGTTGGGGTAGTCCTGGCGAACGGCGCGCCGGCAGCTCGGGCAAAAGGGAGTGGAGACATGCGGCCAGAGCGCCTTCATGTAATCGCACACTTCGGTCATGGTGCCCACCGTGGAACGCGTGGTGCGGACCGCGTTGCGCTGTTCGATGGCGATGGCGGGCGGGATGCCCTCGATGGAATCCACGCGCGGCTTGTCCATGCGCTCGAAGAACTGGCGGGCGTAGGGCGAAAACGTCTCGACGTAGCGTCGTTGGCCCTCGGCGTAAAGAGTGTCAAAAGCGAGGGAACTCTTGCCCGACCCACTCAATCCCGTGAGGACAATCAGTTTGCCGGCGGGGAGGCGGAGGTCGAACCCTTTGAGATTGTTGTGGCGGACGCCCCGCAGCACGATGTCGTTCGGAGACGCGGGTAATGACATGGCGCGGAATTTAGGCGCGGTCCGTGGGATGTCAACGCACCCCTCCGGAGATACCTAGCCTGCCTATTTCATGCACGGGACGCCCGGTGAGGACACCGGGCCATAAGCATTAACCTAATGACTTGTCCTTACCGGACTACGCTGGTAACGTTTGGCGCATGCCTAACGACGCCTTGCCAGA
>VHDF01000026.1 GCA_016871495.1 Verrucomicrobiota bacterium
GGAGGCTGCCTGAGTAGTGGCGGGCCAGGAGGAACATGCCCAGGCCGCCCCAGGCTTGATGGGCCAGACAGAACCAGCCCAGGCCGCGATCGGCGCCCACGAGGGCGACGAGCCAGGAGCCTGGGTAGAGGACCATGGTGTTCCATTGGGCCAGAAAGGGGACACCGCAGTTGCTGAGAGGATTCCAGAGCGGAAGCTGCCCGGAGAGGAGGTGTTGTTCGAGATAACGGGCGAGGGGAAAGCCGAAGTAACCGAAATCGCGGAAGAAGAAAGTGGAAATGCCGAGCACGACCTCGGGATAGGAGGCGGCGATGAGGAGAACCAGGACGAGGCTGAAACGCAGGGCAGCATTGCCCAACCGCGCGGAGAAGAAGGTGAGTCCCGTCATTTCGCTTTCCGAGTCGTCGCAGTGGGAATGGCCGCAATGTTTACTTCCAGCGAGTTCGCACGACAGTTCCGGTCAGACCAGGAGCGTCATGGCGTTTCGCTTCCGGCCGAATCCGCGAGCATTCGATCCTCACGGAAAATGCTTGTCCGGTTTGGGCTGCGGTGTCCATAGATAGAGTGGTGGTTGTTTGAGTACGGTCGCTGGGTGGCACCGCCCGGGCAGCCTGGGCTTGGTTGACCCGGGCGGTGCGGGGAGCGCGACTGGAGACTTTCCAAACGACGCGTTTTCGGTAGATTGACCGAGTTGAATATGAAGCTGTTACGTTTGTTGATCATCCTGGCGGTGGGTCTACTTGGGGGTGTACTGGGATGGTCGGCTGGGTCCGTTGCGACCGGACTGCCGTCGATCTTGGATATCGAGGTGGTGGGGAAAGAGGTCGTCGTGCGGGTGGAAGTGCCCGCCGGGGTCAAGCGTGTGACCATTGAGGGCCGGACGCGCGCGGAAGGAGGGGCATGGCAGCCGAAGGCGGTGGTACGCACGGAACATTCATCGGTTGTCAATGTGGTTCAACTGAAGTTCCCATTATCGGAGTCGGTGGAGCTATTGCGGGCCAGGGTGGACACTGAAGAAATAGTGCCGGCATCGTGGCAGCGGGGAACCAATCAATTTGGGGGTCCGTCGAGTTCAGCTCCGATGACGGGGGTGGTTCCCGGAATGGCGGAGGATGCCCTTGGGGCGCCGAAGGCCAATCGCACGACAGGGGGAGACAAATCGGCAAGGGCGGTTGTGGAGTCGGATATCTGGCAGGTGCGGGGGGATCGGGTTTATTTTTTCAATCAGTATCGGGGACTGCAGATTATTGATGTGGCAGATCCGGATCAACCCAAGCTGGAGGGGACCCTATCCATGGCCATGGCGGGCGAGCAGATGTATGTATTGGAGGGGGGGCCGGTGGTCTTACTGGCGAGAGAGAATTGTCATCAGGCTTCATGGGATCAGGTGGGGAGTGCTGCGGTGGTGGTCAAGACTCTGGGCCAGCCTGAAGTATTGGCTTCTGTGCCTTTGGAAGGAAGCATTGTGGAATCACGCATGGTGGGGTCGGTGTTGTATGTCGCCTCGCAGCGGTATCGCGAGATCCGCAAGCCGGTGCCGGTGCCTCCTGGTTCGACGCTGGAGAGTCCCAGTCACTGGGAATGGGGCACTCAGCTCGTCTCCGTAGATCTTGCTGATCCCTTGAATCCGAGGAAGCGTTCTGAGTTTTGGACGCCGGGTTATCAGACGGTGGTCTACGCCACGGACCGATTCTTTCTCTTGAGCAACATGGATCCTCGAGCCAGTTGGCGTTCGGTGATCCAGGTGGTGGATATTTCGAACCCGGATGGGACGATGAAGACATGGTCGGAGATTCGTCCTTTGGGTCAGTTGTTGGACAAGTTCAAATTGCACATTGACGGGGACGTGCTGGCTCTGGTGGTGGAGCGATGGGATAGCGAGTTGAGGAATACCGCAGGAGGGTGGGGCCGGCTGGCGACGCGAGTGGAGACATACTCGATTGCGGATCCGGCTCAACCTGTGAAACTCGGTCATTTGGAAACTGGATTTGGGGAGCGGCTGTTCGCGACGCGCTTCGATGGCAAGCGGCTTTACGCCGTGACTTTCCTGCGGATCGATCCTTTGTGGGTGATCGACTTGACGAATCCCGCCAAGCCGGTGATTCATGGGGAACTGGAGATTCCGGGATGGTCGAGTTACATCCACCCGATGGGGGATCGTTTGGTCTCGGTGGGGGTGGAGACGAATCGTGTTGCAGTGTCGTTGTTCGACGTGGCGGATCCCGCGAAGCCCTCGATGTTGAGCCGGGTGAGGTTGGGGGAGAACTACTCCTGGAGCGAGGCGAATCACGACGAGAAGGCCTTCAGTGTGTTTGAGGACGAGGGCTTGATCATGCTGCCTTACCAGGGGAATACGTCCAACGGCTACGCTTCCCGAGTGCAATTGATCGATCTTTCGAGAACGGCACTCGTGCAGCGAGGCGTGATCGAACACACCTTTCAGCCCCGGCGCACCCAGTTGAGAAACGGGCGCGTCTTGTCGATTTCGGGCGAGGCCCTGTTGGTGGTGGACGCGGCGAATCGAGATGTGCCCAAGGTAACGGCTCGATTGGAGCTGGCGTGGCCGGCGGATCGGATTTTCAAAATCGGCAGCCACTTGCTGTCGGTTGCCGACGGTGGATCCTGGCTGGGGGCAAGCGTGCCCGGGGTTCGGGTGAGCACGACCTCAGCGAAGGATCAAACTTTGGCCAAGCTCGACTTGGACGCGGCCTTGGGTTCGATCCTTGGCGCGAGCCTTTCCGGTCCGCGGCTGGTCTTGTTGCAGGGTGTTTCCTCGGAGGTGAAGTGGAAACCCACTCCCGAAGGTCCCTGGGTACCGGAGTCCACCAACGCGGCGAGTCTGACCATGACGGTTGTCGATGTCAGTGCTTTGCCGTTGGTCAAAGTTCTTGGGTCCACCACCCGCACCGAGCGTGGGGAAGAATATTGGGGAACATTCGAAGCCCACTGGCTGGAGAACGGGACGCTGGTTTGGAGTGATCGATCCTATCCGTATTGGGCGTGGGCCAGGCTTGCCGTGGTGGATGCTGCTTTCATCGGCAGGGGAGGGCCTTGGTGGGGTGGCGGAGGCGGTTCAAGGCTGATCGCGAGTCAGATCAATGGGGCGGGTTTGCCCCAATGGGTGAGCATGACTCGCGTCAACGAAACCCAATCCTGGTGGAATTACAGCCAGGCCTTCGCATCCGGGACCAAAGTTTACCTCAGCCATCAGTCTTCCGAATTTGTGCCCAATGTTTTGCCCAAAGGACAGGAGATGCCGAAGCCTGTGATGACGCTGGACGAACGAGGCAACGAGGTTTTGATCACGCCACCCATGGGAACCTGGATCACCCGGTATTTTCTGGACGTGGTTGATTTTGCGGATCCCGCTATTCCGACCGTGCGAAAGCCCGTGAACATACCCGGGGAGTTGCGCGGACTCTCGCATCAGGGGGAAGTGATCTACACGGCGGCTCCGGTATGGGATCCGGTGACCTTGACCACGGACTGGAAGGAATACATTCAGGCGAGTGCCTACGACGGTGTGTCGGCACGTTTGATTGACGCGGTTCCCCTTCCGGAATCCTGGCCCCGCGAGTCGCGCGTTCAGGAAGGTCGAGTTTTGATCTCGAAGCCGGGAGACAAAGCAAGCTCCGCCAAGATTGAAGTTTGGAAGCTTGGTGGCGCCGGGAAATTCGAACTTCGATCGGTCGCGAATCTCAGCGGCAACGCTGACGGGTTGGCGTTGGGATCCGATTGGATCGGGGTTTTGCAAGGAGGAGGCAAGCTGGAGTTCTTCCGGTGGCAGCCTGCCGACGCACTGGTCAAAGTCGGCACCGGTATCTTTTCGTCCTGCACGTGGCTGGACATGACGAAATTGGCCGGATCTCCCGAGGAAGGATTTTGGGTGCCGAATGGCGCATACGGCATCGGCACAATTGCCGTCAAACCTTGAGGGTCGAGTGAAGGGAGAAGGAACCTTGCGAGCATACGGCGGTCATACCGCCGAATGTCGGAGGAGGCTCTGGAAGGTGAGAAAGGCCTGATCCCACGCCTGCGCGTTGCCCGGGGAAAATTCCCGCAAGGGCGATGATCGTCGCACCACATCACGCGCTGCTTCCAAAGAGGGAAGGTGTCCAAGAGCGATGGCCTGGACCAGCACGTTGCCCATGGCGGTGGCTTCCACGGGACCGGCGAGGACTGGGCACTGCAGGGCATCCGATGTGAATTGATTGAGCAGGTGGTTGCGGCTGCCGCCGCCGACGATGTGCAAATGCTCGACAGGTTCGCCCGTGAGTTGTTGGAGCTGGTCACGGGTGTGGCGATAAAGCAGGGCCAGACTTTCGAAGGCGCACCGCGCGAAGGCTCCCGGGGAATCCGGCACCGGCTGCGAGGTCTCCATGCAATAGGCGGCTATGGCGGACGGCATGTCCGCCGGAGCGAGGAACCTTGGATCCGACGGAACCATGAGAGAACGGAAAGGGGTTGCTTGGCTGGCCAGGCGTGAGAGCGAGTCGTAATCAAACCTCATCCCTTGGCGTTCCCAGGAACGGCGGCATTCTTGGATGATCCACAGTCCGCTGATGTTTTTCAGGAGGCGGATGGCACCGCCAAAGCCGATTTCGTTGGTAAAATTCAAGTCCCGGCACGTGGCGGTGACGACGGGTGCCGGCCGCTCCAATCCCATGAGCGACCAAGTTCCGGAACTCAAATAGGCCCATCCTTTTCCCTGAGCGGGCACCGCGGCGACAGCCGCTCCGGTGTCATGGGAGCACGAGGCCACGACCCGGGCTTCCGCCAGCCCCGGCAGTTTGGATAACGCGCTGACGACGGGGCCGAGCACGGTGCCTGGTGGAACGATTTCTCCGAGCTGGTCTTCACGAACACCGGCGGTTTGAAGCATCGCCGACGACCAACGGCGGGCGACGGGATTGTAAAGTTGAAAGGTGCTGGCGAGGGAGAGTTCGGTTTTGGCAATGCCTGACGCAAGGAAGTTGAAAAAGTCGCCAATTCCCAAAATTCGAGCGGCTTGCTGCAGCCGGGAAGAGTCTTCGGCCGCCAGCTGGAACAACGTGTTTAAGGGCATGAACTGCAACCCCGTTTCATCGAACACCGTTGACCAATCGGTTTTGGCGAACACCCGTCGAACCCCCTCGGCGGTGCGGGAATCGCGGTAATGAAACGTCGGACTGAGGAGCTGCCCGTCCTTGTCCAGCAGAACATAATCCACGCCCCAAGAGTCGGTGCTCAACGAACTGAAGGTGTGGCCGGTTGAACTGGCCGCGCGAAGACCGGCTCGAAACCCGTCCACCAAAGCGGGAATGTTCCAGTGGAGGGAGTTGGAGGAGGAGATCGGGGTATTGGGAAGGCGGTGCAGTTCCCGGAGCTCGATTTTGCCTTGATCCAAGGTTCCGGACATCAAGCGTCCGCTCTCGGCGCCCAGGTCGCAGGCGAGGTAGTGGGTGGACATGGTCAAGGGTGCTGAGCCAGCCAATGCCGAAGCGCGGGCGCCTGGGGATGGTTGGGTTCTAATTCGAGCACTCTCGCGTACTGGGTTCGCGCGAGATCGGGTCGCCGCATCGTCTGGGCATAAACGTTGCCGAGGGCGAAAGGAATGCGGCTTTCGCGCGGATGATCTCGGGCGAGGCGGGAGAATTCGGCGGCGGCATCCTCCGGAAAACTGGCCTTTTGGAGTGCCAAGGCAAAGTTGAAGCGGCCTGAAAGCGAATCAGGCTGGATGGCGAGCGCTCGTTCGTAGGCTTCGAGGGAAGGGAGGGAATGGCCCAATCGTCCCTGCGCAATGGCAAGGTTGAACCAGGCGTCAAAAAAAGCAGGGTCGGCTTGTGCTGAAGCTTGATAATGCGAAATGGCTTCGCTCAATCGGCCTTGTTCCTGCGCAGAGGCGCCGAGCGTAAATTCGGTGCGTGCCGCCTCGCGATTTCCGGAGCCCGGCGCAGGGGGTTTTCGATAGGTGTAGCGTGGAAAACTGGGAGCGGGAGGTGGACTGGGTTGAGGGGTGGCAGGGGCCGGGGTGGTCGGTGTGGGCTGTGGTTCGACTGCCGGGCGCGGGTTGGTCACGCGCGACAAAGTGGGTTTCTTGTCGGGTGCCGTCGGACTGGTGGAGGCAGGCGATGGCGCTTTGCGTGGTTCGGGATCCTTGTCGAGCGGCGTGGGGGGCTTTTCGGATTTCTTGAACCAACTCTGCGGATTGAGCCTGGAGAGAAGGCCTGGGCGATCGAGGGGTTGGGTGGACTGAATCTCCCCGCCGGGTTCAGAGCGAGCGTCTGTGTTGGGAGCGAGATTCGGCGTCTGGGGGGCGCGAGCGGTTTCGATGATGGGGGCGGTTGCCGGCTTGGGTTCTTCCTCTCCCGCCGGGACGACAACCACGGGCAGAGGGGCTGCAATCGGGGCGGAAGTGGCTGGTGCGGCGGGGGTCGGTGCTTTATCCGCGATCGCAGTTGGGGTGGCGACGAGGGGTGCAGGTGGCTTCTCGGCCGATGGGGTGGCGTTGGCAGGGGGGGGATTGCTGAGCTGCCGGGGCGGCGGGATGGGCGGCGGCAGGATTGCATTCGAAGGGGCGGGTGAGGAGGCCACTTGGACAGCGGTCGTGGTTCCAGATGTGATCGAGTTCGTGGGCGCGGATTTGACAACCTGGATTGGGGTATTCGATGTCACTGCAATCCGTGGCGGGACGTGGGTCTCCGGCTGGAGTTGCTGAAGCAATTGGCGAATCGAAGCCGCGTGCGGAGCTTCTGGATTCGAGCCCAGGAACTCGCGATATTTCTGAACGCCGAAGGCCCGGTAATTCAGAAACTGGATGGCCACCGTGGCCATGTTCAGCACGGCGGGTGGGTAACCGGGGCGGGCTTGGGTGGCGGCGTGGAACTGCGAATACGCTTCGCGATACTTCCGGCGCTGGACTTGGATGAGTCCCAAAGCATTGAGCGCTTCCGGCGATTTGGGGGTTGACCGCAAGTGAGCCTGCAAGGCGCGTTCCGCCGCGTCCCACTGTCGCAACCGGAGATGGCACAAACCCAATTGCAGCCAGGATTCGGCGGCGTCGGGTTTATGAATCAAGTATCGGGTCAGCGAATCAATGGCGGCAGGAATCTCACCGTGTTCCAGGAAGAGCTGCGAGAGATTGTGGTGGACCACTTCGAGGTTGCGATTGCGCTCCAGCGCCTTGGCATACGCTTGAACGGCCTTCTCTTTTTGACCCGAGTAATGGTAAGCCAGCCCCAGATGGTTCCAGGCTTGCGCTTGTTCCGGGATATCCCTGGTGGCGCGTTCCAACATCGCGGCAGCGTCAACATACTTGCCCTGTGCGATCAGCTTCTCTCCCTGCATCAAAGCTTTGGGTCCGCTCGGCGCGCAACCGCAACCGAGCGCCGCCAGGAAAAAAGCGGTCCAAAGCGACTTGTAGCCATGACGCCTTTGAGCAGAAAGCTCACGCCCATCGATGCCACGAGGGGCTTGCGCGCAGGGGACGGAAGGAGCGCTCCCCGAAATCGAGGATTGAAGAGTCCCCGTGTCGGGGTTGAGCCCCCGTTTTTTGGTGTTCAGCACTGGGCTGGGTGGTAACATCCGCCGCCCGATGAGTCAAGAAACGCCCTGTTTTTACGAGTGAATTGGTTTATGCCAGGATTGGTGTCACTGCTTCTCAGCAGCGTGTGCGCGGGACTGCTGGCGCAGGCCGGCTCGGGAGGAGTTCCCCTTCCGGCGAAGGCTCGTGTTTACGTGGCCAAGGATCTCGAGGCGGTCTCGGCCTTCGAGCCATCCTCGGAGCGTGTCATCGACATGTGCCGCAAGGGGATCATCGCATTCACGGGCAAACCTTCCGTGGCCCAGGCCTGGCAAACCCTCGTGCAACCTTCGGACCGGATTGGGATCAAGGTTTATGCTTCGCCCGGCCGGCTCAGCGGAACCCGTGCGGTCGTGGTATCCGCCGTGATCCAGGGTTTGATCGAGGCGGGGGTGCCCCCCCATCATATCATCGTATGGGACCGCCATCTGTCTGATCTGCGGCGGTCAGGTTACGGGGAGCTTGCTGAGAAGTGGGGTGTTCTCCTGGCGGGAAGTGCCGATGCCGGATTTGACGAGGCGGCCTTTTATGAAGCGGCGGTCTTGGGACGGTTGATTTGGGGCGATCTCCAATTCCGAGGGGAAGGTGAGAAGGTCAGCCGCCGCTCCCATATCTCACGGTTGCTCACGCGGGATATCACCAAGATCATCAACATTCATCCGTTGTTCAATCACAACGCCGTGGGTGTGTATGGCCACCTTTACGGGCTGGCCATGGGCGGCGTGGATAATCAACTTCGCTTCGAGAACAGTCCGGCCCTCCTGGCGGAAGCGGTGCCGGAGATCTATGCGCAGAAGGAATTCTCCGATCGTGTCGTGCTGAACATTACGGACGCGTTGCTTTGCCAGTACGAGGGTGAGCAGCGTTCCTTGCTGCACTACACCGCGGTGACTCAGGAATTGAGGTTTTCCTCCGACCCGGTCGCCCTGGACGCTTTGTCGATTCATGACATCGATCAATTTCGGCCCGGGCGGAAACAGAGCGAGAAGAAGGCGGTGCGCCAGCTTCTGGAAAACGCTTCCCTCCTGGAATTGGGCCATTCGGAGCTCGCTCGCATTGAGCTCATCGAGTTACCATGACGCAGAAAGCCACCGCGAAACTCCTATGCCCCCATCCTTTGATCCAGGTCCGGGACGCTCGACACGCCGCCGGTTTTTGCAGGGAAGCGCGGCGTTGCTTGCGGCCACTTCCCCTGTCGCCGGCGCGGCTGCCCCGACGCCGGCCCGCACGCGAGGGCTGATCGCCTCCGAGAATCGCAAGTCCGGAGCACGGGATTGGCAGCTGACGCGGGTGAGGTTGGACAAGGCCGAGTTTCGTTCTTCCTGGATCGAGGGGTTTTGCTCGAAGCAAAGTCTACGTGCGGGAGACAGGCTGACGATCATGGTGTCCACCCAGCCGGCCCGGAGGTTTCATCTCGAAATTTTTCGGATGGGTTATTACGGCGGGCGCGGAGCCCGGCTCATGCGAGATCTGGGGGTATTTCCGGGCCAAACGCAGCCCACGCCTGCGCCGGGCGCGAAAGATTTGCATGAATGCCGTTGGGAACCCACCGTCGAGCTGACGATTCCCGAGGATTGGCCAAGCGGGGTTTATCTCGGGCGCATGACCACGCTGCCGGAGTCTCCCGCGGAGGCGTACTGGCAAAGCTATGTCATCTTCATCGTGCGGGACGAGCGTCCGGCGGACATCTTCGTTCAGTGCTCGGACAATACCTGGCAAGCTTACAATCGCTGGCCGAGCCGGTATTCGGTTTACACGCATCCCAAGGGGGGACAGGGCCCCTGGGCCGATGTGAGTTTTGACCGCCCGTACGGACGCCAGGCGCAATATCGGGACATCGTCAATGACCCGCTTTCGGTCGGTTCCGGGGAATTCATCTCGTTCGAGTTTCCGCTCGCTTATTTTTTGGAACAGCACGGTTACGATGTGACCTACGGCTCGAACAGTGACTTGCTGACGCCGGAGCGGGCCTTGCGCTGCAAGGCGTTCATCAGTGTGGGGCATGACGAGTATTGGGATTTGCGCCAGTTTCGCAGTGTGGAAGCCCTTCGTGACGCCGGTGTGAATCTGCTTTTTCTTTGCGGGAACTCGGTGTGCTGGGTGTCTCCGTTTCGGGAGAGTTTCGACGGGCGTCCCCATCGCATTCTGTTTCGGGGCGGACCCTACGGCGCTCAACAACCCTACGCGGTGGAAAGGGAGCGCGATCACGGCCCTTTCCCCGAGCGGGGGCCGGACGAGGGATTCCTGATCGGTGCGCGCAACGTGGAGCCTGTCAATGGAGGCGGCGACTGGATTTGCGCCGCGCCGGAACACTGGGCTTTTGAGGGCACCGGCATGAAGAAGGGCGAGCGCATCCCCGGTCTCATCGGCTGGGAATACCATGGGCAGCCCGCCGAGATCCCGGGGTTGGATGTGATTGGCGCGGGCAGTGCGTGGGTGTCAGGCGATCGTCCGCAGCAATGGACCTCCACGCTTTATCCAGGTCCCAAGGGAAATTTTGTTTTCAACGCGGCTTCCATTTTTTGGGCTCAGGGATTGTCGCGGCCTCCGGGGCATACCTTGCCCTGGTCGCATTGGAGCCGACCCCATGGACCTGACGACCGCGTGCAGCGGATCACGCATAATTTATTGCGCCGCGCCCTTTCCTCGAAGCGTTCAACCTAAAAGCGGCAATTGATCAGCATCGATCTGTCGCCAGATCTTGGCGGCAAAGGCCTTTCTCAAGTTTCAATGGATCACCTTGCGGATCCACCTCAACTTTCGGCAGGCCTTTGCCACTCAAGCTTTTGCGCATCTCGACGCTGCTGAATTGCCGTTTCTAGCATGAGAACTCCGCCGGGCCGGGGTGCGGAAGGGTGAGTAACTTCAGTATCAAGTTAGTCGGGAGGTTCACCGTCCTGATGCGGCCGTCGGCCCGGGGATCACAGCCTGAATCCGGAGAGCATTGCAATCCATGTGGCGGCGACACCGATCAGGACCGCGCCCAGTCCGGCGGCATCGAGAAGCGGCGAATCGACACCCCACAGAAATCCTGCCGTGTGCGCGAGCGCCATAACCCCGGCAATGGCTGCCGCGGCGGTGAACACACGCTTCCACGTCACATGGTCGTTTGCGAATGCGCAGGCGGCCGGCACCGCTCCAAGCGCGAGCACGCCGGCGGCGTCGATGCCGTCCTTCGACCCCGCGAGGACGGCACCCGAAAACAGGGCGAAAGCTCCCAGCACGGCGCCTCCGACGCAAATGCCTTCCCAGCGTTCCGAAGCGCGGACGGCGGCGCGCGCAAACGGATCCGTCAGCATGAGCAACGATCCCAATCCCCGCGCGAAAAAGGACCAGAGCGCGAACGTGAGCCAGACCGCGCCCAAAAGGCCGGCCAGCCCCGGATGCGATTTCTGCAACGTTTCGCGGGTGAGCCGGTAAACGACATATCCTCCGAGCAGAACCCACTGCGCCTTGTCTCCCGCCGTGGTCCGCATGAACTGCGAGAATTGCAGGTACCAGCGGTAGAAGAAGGACCGGGCGCGAAAGGAATCCAAGAGCCCCTGCCGCGCCGCCTCATTGCTTGGATCGATGCGGAGCGCTTGCTGGAAATGAAGATTGGCCTCTTTGACGCGCCCGTCGTGCAATGCTTGGAAGCCGGCCGAGACGTGAGCCGCGTCATCGTTCGGATGCTCCTGAAGCTGCCACTCGACAAGGGACCGGAGGTCCTCCTTTTTTCCCAGATGGGCCAGCACCACGGTGAGAGCTTGGGCGGCGGTGGTGTTGTCCGGATTGAGTTCGAGCGCCTTTCTCGCGGGCAGTTCGGCTTCCCGATGCCGGCCCCGGCGCAGGAATGCGAGGGCGCGAATGCCGTGGGCAAAGCTGCTTTCGGGATCCAGTTCCACGGCCCTGTCCGCGCACGTTTGGGCTTCTTTCTCGGGCTGGTGTTGGCCGGGTTTGGAACTGTTGAGCAGCACGATGGCGAGCACGCCGTGGTTGAAGGAACTCTCGGGATCGAGTTCCACAGCGCGCCTCGCCGCGTTCTGCGCGCGCGCGTAGGTGGCTTCGTGGTGAATCCAGGAGAGTGCCAGCTTGGCGTGAGCGGCGTCGCTGTCGGGATTCAGCGCGACGGCTTTTTGAAACCACTCTGCCGCGTCCGCGGGACGGCCCTGGTCGAGGAGCAGTTCGGCCCGCAGGAAGACGCTGGCGAAATCGGATTCCGAGGCGGAAGCGTCGAAGCCCATGTCGAGATCAAGGGGCTAGACCGAGATACTTGAGCACCTCGTCGTAGTAGCCGCCCTGATTGGCAAAGAGGGCGTAATTCTTCGCGCTCTCGAACCAGGCTCGAGTGGTCGGCTTATGGCGACCGGCGGCTTTGAGCAAATCCTTGGTGACCAAAGGCACAATGTTTCCCGATTTCATGGCGGATGCCAGCGCTTCCTCCGTCGCCAGGTCGAACAACGCCTTGAGATCGGCCCCCGAGTATTCAGGACACTTCTTGGCGATGATTCTTGGATCCAGTTCACCGACTGGTTTGCCTCGGGCCAGGACTTGGATGATGGAAGCTCGAGCCGCTTCGTCGGGAGGCGGCACGAACACGGTGCGATCGAATCGTCCCGGGCGGCGGAAAGCGGGATCGATGTGCCACGGCGCATTCGTCGCGCCCAAAATGAGAACGCCATCGTTGTTGCCTTCGGCGCCGTCGAGTTCGGCCAGGAATTGGTTGATCAGCGTGCGCCCCGCCGATTGCCGCAAATCCTTGCGATCCGCCGCGAGCGCATCCACCTCGTCGAAGAACAACACGCAAGGGGCGTTCTTGCGGGCCAGCTCGAAAACGGCGTGCATGTGTTTCTCCGAATTCCCAATCCACATGTCCAGGATCTGGTGCAAGCCAAGCGCCAGAAACCGGGCTTGAACTTCGCCCGCCGTGGCTTTGCTGATCAACGTCTTGCCACAACCCGGAGGTCCGTACAACAGCACGCCGCCGCCGATTTTCTTGTCGTAGGCTTTGAACAGGCCGGCGTGTTGAAGCGGATAAATGATCTTCATCCGAATTTCCTCCTTCAACGCATCCATGCCACCCACTTCCGAAAAGGAGAGCTTTGGACGTTCCATGCCGTCGAGGCCGAGGTCGAAGGCATCGCCTCCCAGGGGCGCGTGGTCTTCCTCCAATGGATCGTCTTCGGAGGCTTCCACACTCTCTCCGCCTTGCGCGAGGCCCGCCCGTTGCCGCGGCGGTTCTGCTTTCGACTTCGATCGAAATTCCCGCAGGGCCTTTTCCATGCCGGGATCGGTGTGGCTGGGGTCGATTTGCAGGGCCAGCGCGTAGAGTTCGGACGCTTTGGCCAGGTCGCCTTCCGCGGCGTGGATGCGGCTCAAGAGCACCAGGGCCGGCGCGCAGCGGGGGTGTTGCTGAAGCAATTGTTCGACTCGAACGGCCGCCTCGGAGGATTTTCCCTCAATCAGGTTCACTCGGGCGAGACCCAGCCTTCCTTCAACGCCGCCAGGCTCCAGTTGAACGAGTCTTTCGAAGGCCGCGCGCGCGTCCGCCAGCTGAAAATCATCCAAACAGGCCTGGCCGTAGAGCGCGAGCAAAGGGGCGTTTTGCGGCGAATGCTCCAGGGCAAGACGCAACCCTTCGCGTTTGGACGACATGCCTGAACTCTACTCGTCCGTGCTCACGGCACGCAAAGGCAAACCCATCGGTCCCCGGGACCGCGGGGCAGCCTCCCGAGGCTTGAGGCGGCGTCCACGCCTCGCTCGGCTGTCGCGCATCGACATGCAGACTTCCGCCTCCGGGCTACAGGAGAAACGGTCGGGCCGCCTCCGCTCCCAGTCGTTTGAGCCAGAAGGCGGGCCGGCTTCGCGCTTCCTCCGCTGTGGTCAGGTGATTCCCCATCCCGAGGAGCCGGTGGAATTGGCGAACGACCTTGGGATCTTCGGTCACGATTCCGCCCAGTCCCAGACAGGGCAGATTCCGATTCCGGCATAACGCGACAATGCCCCCAACTCCCTTGCCCATGAGCGAGGAGGCATCGATACAACCTTCACCGGTGATGACCACATCCGCGTTCGACAAATATCGATCCAAATGCGCAGCGGTGGCGAAGAGCTCGAATCCGCTGAAAAGCCTGGCATTCCAAAAGGCGTGCAATCCGAAGCCAAGCCCACCCGCCGCTCCCGCCCCGGGTTGCCTCGCGTCTCCTCGCAATCCTTGCTGGCGGAGCACCTCCGCCAGCTTGCGCAGCGCCTTCTCCGCCCCGGACATGTCCTCCGGTCTCAATCCTTTTTGTGGACCATAAATCCGGCTGCAGCCGCGCGGACCCAGCAGAGGATTGCTCACGTCCACCGCGACCAGCCGCTCGCTTTCGGGGAGCTTATTCGTTCCGGCCTCTTTCGACGGGGGTTGAATCCGGACCAGATCAGCCAAGCCAAGCCAGCGGTCAATTTCCTTTCCGTCTCGATTCCAAAAGTGCCAACCCAAACTGCGAGCCAGTCCGAATCCCGCATCGTTGGTCGCGCTTCCCCCGATGCCGATTCGGTATCGCTTTGCTCCAGCCCGGGAGGCGGCTTGAAACACCCGGCCCAATCCAAAGGTATCCAGGTCGTGCGGATGGAAACGTCCGCGAGGCAGCATGGCCAAGCCAATCACGCGCGCGGTTTCGATGACGGCGGTGCGGCTCTCGGTGTCGTACCACCAGACGGACCGGATGCGGTTTCCTGCCGCGTTCGTGGTGAACGTCCGGCGGGGCCGGGCTCCCAGGGCCTCACCCACCACGGCACCGAAACCATCTCCACCATCACTCATGGGCAGGAGATGCAGCGTGTCGGAAGGGAAGACCGAGCGCCAGCCTGCCGCGATGGCTTGGGCGGCCTCCTTCGCGGTGAGGGTGCCTTTGAATTTGTCGGGGACGATGAGCACGCGGCGTTGCACAGGCGCTTTATCGCGACCTCGATCCGAATCGGCAACCGGAATTCGAACGATCGGATTTCGCTTGGCGCTCCAACCCGGCGCGGTAGCGTGGAGTCGTGTCCAATATGTCGGGCTGGGGACCAATCATCGGTTTCGTGGTGGGTTTCGTGGGGGCGGGCTTTCTCTTCGCCTGGCTGGGGCGGTCGCGCGAGCGCCATGCCGCGAATTGGGCCCGGGCCACGGCGGAAGCGGAGTTGTCCACGCTCCGAGAGCGACTGTCTGCAACGGAATCCCGGGAACGCGAACAGCGGGAGAAAGCCCGGGCTCAGGAGGAGTCCGTGACCAGCCTGAGCACCCGGCTCTCGGAAGAAAGCCGTTGGAGGGCCGCGGCGGACGAGCGCTGCGCGCGTTTGCCTGCGCTGGAAACCTCGCTCCGGCTCGCGGAGGCGAGAGCCGACGAATTACAAACCTCCCTGGCCGTCACCTCCACGCGCATCTCCGCCTTGGAAACCCAGCTGGAGGAGGAACGCAAAGCCGCGGCGGACCGGCTTCGATTGGTTCAAGCCGCCGAGGTCCGGCTTTCGGACGCGTTCAAAGCTCTGTCGGCGGACGCGTTAAAGAGCAACAACCAGGCCTTTCTCGATCTGGCCAAGACCAGCCTGCTTGGCCAGCAGCAGTCCGCTCAAACCGAGTTGGACAAGCGGCAGCAAGCCATCCAAGAAATGGTCAAGCCGGTGCGGGAATCGCTCGATAAGATCGAACTCCGCATTGGGGAAATCGAGAAGGTGCGCGCCGGCGCCTATGAAGGATTGGTCGCTCAGGTCAAGGGCTTGATGGAGTTGCAAGGCCAGCTTCGCGGGGAGACCTCGAAACTGGCGCAAGCGCTTCGCGCACCCTCGGTGCGAGGGCGATGGGGGGAAATTCAATTGCAGCGCGTGGTTGAAATGGCCGGCATGATCGAGCACTGCCATTTCACGCAGCAGCAAACCCAGGAATCCGACACCGGGAAACTGCGTCCCGACTTGATCGTCTTGCTGCCAGGTGGAAAGCAGGTTGTGGTGGACGCCAAGGCGCCCCTGGAGGCGTATCTGTCCGCGCTCGACGCGAAGTCGGACTCTGCGCGAGAAAGCGGACTGATGGATCACGCGCGTCAAATTCGCGCCCATGTCGTGGCGCTGAGCCGGAAAAGTTACTGGGATCAGTTTCAGCCCGCGCCCGAGTTCGTCATTCTTTTTCTGCCCAGCGAGTCGATGTTCAGCGCCGCGCTGGAACAGGATCCCGGCCTGATTGAAGCGGGCGTCGAACAACGAGTCATTCTAGCCACTCCCACGACTTTGATCGCCTTGCTCCGCGCCGTGGCCTATGGATGGCGGCAAGAACGGCTGGCTGCCAACGCCCAAGCGATCAGCGAACTTGGCAAGGAACTTTACAAGCGGCTTGGCGACCTGGGACAGCACTGGGGCAGGCTGGGCCGGACGTTGGAAAGCGCGGTGGAAAACTACAACAAAGCTGTGGGGACACTGGAAACGCGAGTGCTGCCCTCCGCACGAAGGTTTCGGGACTTGGAAGCCAGTCCGCTTGGTGTGGAGATCGAGGCTTTGCCGGCTGTGGACACCACGCCGCGACGGATGTTTTCACCCGAGCTTGCCCAGGATGGCGATGCGCCGCCATCCCTTGATTTCCCGGGTGGAGGCGACGGCGTCCCGGGCAAGTCTGCTGCCGCGGAGCCTTAGACTGGCCCCCGGGCGATCGCAGTGCCACTAAGCTCGCTGCGATTACAAGCTGCCGCCGCTTACTTTTTCTCCTCTTTCTTTTCCTCTTTTTTCTCTTCTTTCTTGCGCAGATCCGCGAGATCCCAGCCTTTGTAAACCTGAACCTCCGGAAGAGCTTGCTTCAACTTGGCGATGCCGGCATCGGTGACTTTGGATTGCCACACATACACGCTCTTGAGGTACTTCATCCCGGTGAGATTCTCCAAAGCGGCATCGGTGACGGTGGTGCCGTAGAGGTTGAGATAGACGAGGCTTGGGAGTCCTTTCAAATGGGCGATGCCCGCGTCGGTCACCGCCGTGTTTTCAAGGTGCAGCCGTTGCAGGTGCTTGAGGTTCTTGAGGTGAACCAATCCGGCGTCCGTGATTTTCGTCGTCGCGAGATTGATTTCCACGAGGCTCAGCACATCCGCCACCGGAGCCAGGGTCGCATCGGTCACATTGGTTCCCTGCAGACGGAAGTTCGCCTCGCGCCAGGGCACGTTCATGGCAATGGGGCGGGCCTCGACACTGGATTGCGCCAGCTTCGCGATCGCTTTCGTCTCGGCATCCGAAGGTTTGAAGTCGGCCGGAAGCACAGGTTCATTTTTGGGTTTTGCCGGGGCGGCGGCTTTCACCCCCACACCCTCGGGCCAGACCGCGCCCTGACTGATCCATTCCTTGATCAGGTCGGCCTGGGCCTTTTCCAGCGGATCCCCTTCGCTGGGCATGATGTCATCGTGTCCCTTGGGCAGGGTGATGCGGCGGTACAAATCGCTCTTGGCCGGATCGCCGGCGACGATGGCCGGACCTTCTCCCCCGCCCTTCATGGCGTCCGCTTTATTGTCGATGCGGAATTTGCCTTTGGCCTTTTCCGGGCCATGACACTTCACGCAGGTCTTTTCGAAAATGGGGAAAACGTCCTTGGCAAAATCGATCTTGGTCTGGGCGGATGCGGAGAGGGTCCCTGCCGCGGCCAGGGCCGCGGCCCAATGGAGGAAGGTGCTGGGCTTCATGGGGCAGGAGTATTGGCGCGGAGGGCAAACATCTCAAGCGAAAGCATCGAAAAGAGGAAACTCTTCGCGGCGGCTGCGACCTCCCCGTCAGCGCTCGTTCCTTCGCTTCGCCTAACCCGCATCTTTCACACTCGACTGGGTTGCGAAACGTCCCCCATCGAATTTTTAGCAATGCGGGTTAGATCGAACCGCGCCCTCCGTTCGACAAACGGATGCCATTCCCATTCCACACCTTATTGGAAAAAGTTCTTCCTCGGACTTCGCCTCAAGGATCCATTTTCGTGCAACCAGGGCGCGGTTTCCCTAGCCCGGAAATTCCCGGTCGCGAAGCACGGATGAAATTTCCGGGCTACGGCAAAGGCAGCACCCGGTAGAATTTCATCCCCTTCCCCGAAAGGACCATGTCCTGGAAAACTTCCGGCTCGCTGCCGATGCTTCCGGATTTGACGTGAGCCCACGACACGAGATCCGTCGAGCTTTCCACCGCGTAGCGTTGTCCGGGAGAACCACTGATTTGAAACCGAAACTCCGTGGTGGTCGAGCCTAGCGTCGCCCGCCCGAAGAGTTGCGCGGGCTGATTTGAGGTGACCAAGGAAAAAGAGAATTCACCGCCTTTGCCGCCGAAGCCATCCGCCGCGATGTGATAGGTCTCGCCCAGAACAGCCTGGAATGTGAGTTCCGAACTCGTTCCCGGCACCACCTTGATCCCGCGATTGACCGTCCTCAATCCCAGCAAATGCTCCCCTTGATACGCGTCCGGCAAAACCGAGAACCCCTGCCCCGTCATCAAGATCTTCACCGGGCCCGTCACCGGAGCGGTCCAGCGGTACCAAAGCGATTTTGCGGACGAAGTTCCCGCATGCAGAGGTTCGCCCGGTTCGGAGGTTGCCGCGAAACTGTTGTCCATAAAGGCCACGTTGGTGCCCCCGATCAGACGACTCTGGGCAAAGGCGTCGTTGGAGGGAGGAGGTGGATAGACCAGGGATATCTCATAATTTCCGGACAGCCCGAGTGATCCGTCCAAGGCCAGGGCATACCGTCGTCCGGCCTCCGCGTTGAAGACCACGCTCGACACATCGCGTTCCTGATCGATCGAGACAAAGCGTCCGGGGGCCAGGGTCAACGAAGTGAGATTGGTTCCGAGGTAGGCCTCCACCAACCACGTCACGTTGGCTCCCGTGCAGGTGATCAACACCGAGCCCGACTTCGGCGCTTCCCAGTCAAACCACACCGATTTCCCTCCACTAAACCCAGCGTGCTTGGGTTCGCCCGGTTCGCCCGACGCAAACTCGTTTGAACCGCTCAACGTCCAGGATTCCCCCTCGACCTTCCGCCGATTCGCAAAGGCGTCGTTCACAGGAGGTTCATGGTACTCCAGCGACAACGAGAAAGACTCGCCCGTGCCCGGGAGTCCGTCCGCAGCCAGGATGTAGGTCTGGCCGGCGACGACGTCCCAGATCACGGTGCAAAGCCGTCGCGTGGCATCGAATCGCACCGAGCGGGTGGGACGGAAAAGCGATCCCAGAATGGTCCCTGTGTAGACGTCGAGGATCTCCGTGTGACGATCCCCTTCCGACGTCAGTTTCACGGTTCCCGATTTCGGGCTCGTCCATTCGAACCAAATGGAGCCGGCTCCCTGATTGCCCGCGTGAATCGGCTCGCCCAATTCCCGGGTTGAACCGGCCGTGCTGGTTCGGGTCGAGAATCCCTCCCCGGTGAGGCGCGTTCTTTTGGAGAAATCGTCGTTGGCGGGCCGGACCACGATCGTCCTCTTCACCAGCCCGGAATCCGCCCCGACTCGGTCCACCGCGCGGGCGAACACTTCATGCGCTCCCGGATGCGCCAGCTCCAACTCGACCGACACAACACTTGAAGGGGGCCGGCTGACGACGTGAGCCAGGGTTTTGCCATCATAGATTTCCACGCGCTCGATGGAACCATCCGGATCCGACGCCTCGATCTCCACTTTCAGTTTTTGTCCGAAGGAGAGCACTAAACCATCCGCCGGCGATCGCCAGGCGAGGGACGGAACCGTGCTCAACACGGCTTCCCCGAAGTAGGCTGAAACGATGGGCGCGGTGGTGTTCACCGTTTTCACATTGTCCGCGCCAGACATCAGATCGGTGTCAGGAATGCCCAGGGGAACTCCTCGAAACAAGATGGCCGGGGTGGAGAGAAACGGAACGACCTCCCCTGGCGGATAAGCCATGACGGTGCGATAGATCATACCCTCGGCCGAAAACCTTCTGCCAAACGAGTATTCGAACACGCCCGGAATCAGGAGGCCGTCGGAGCCGGAGGAGCTTTCCCGATCGTGCTGACACCCAAAATTGTGCGTGATTTCATGCACAAACACATAATCGCCCACGGCATTTTGCCGGCGCACCACGCTGAACCCCAATGTCCGCGATTCGGGCTTGGCCTCCTGCATTAAGCTTGCGAGGCCGCCAAATCCAATGTCGCCCCCTTCCGTGATCAGACAGACCAGATCGGCCTGGTTGGTTTGCCTCCACCCATGAACTTCGTCCAGGAACCCGTCGTCGGGAAGGCGCAAGCGAGCCAGATTCGTTGAAAAACTCGAGGACTCTTCGTAAGCGACTTCCCGCTGATCCACAAGGCGCAGCCGCGTCAGCGCGCGGCTGTTCTGATAAACCGCGTTGGCTTCGGCGACCGCCAATTGACCCAAAACGCGAATCGCTTCCTCTCCTCCCGCCCCCTGCTTGGCCGCCACGGTGTAGACGATCATCAGATCCACCACCGCGACTTGTTGGGTCAAGGGTTCGAGCACCGGGCTCAGGCTTTGCCTTGTGAAACCGTTTCGCAGGGCAGGGTTCTCCCCGGTGGGAAGCCTGTCGCAGGTGCCACAGCGCGGGACCGCGTCGGAGAGTTCGAACAGCCGGACCCGTCCTCCCGCTTCGCCTTCGAATCGAAACCGGCCGGCGCCTGGAACCGCCACCGAGCCGGCCACGATGTTCCCTGAGCCGCTCATCAACACCAAACTTCCTTCCACGTCCTGAACCTGGCCGGTCGCGCTCCATTGACCCTCGCGATGCTCGACCTGAGTGAGAATCGCCTCGAAATCCGCCCCCTTGAAAAAATTGAGTCGCGCACGTTTGCCTGAATTGAAGGGGAAGATCCCTGCGGCGTTGTCGACCTTGTCCTTCATTCGGGCTGATCGAATTCGCTTGAAGGGGCCTCCGATCGAAGCGGGGGTCAAGGATTTCTCCTGCTGGGTTTCATCCTCTGAAAACCATGGATTGGTGGACTCACTCGTCGTCGCCTGAGCCCAAGTGACGCTCCAACTCAGCAAGAAAACGCCTAGCCATTCAGCCCGCAGCAGCTGACGGAGCAGCCTCGGGAGGATGGAAGCTCTGTTTGAATTCATCGTTGCTCGAGCGAAAGGCCCCGTTTTCTCATCCCGCCGAGGCCTCAACGCATCCCCATCATCGTTCATTCTGTTGTCCACCTCAGGTTCATCGTCTTTCGCTATCAACCACTTAAGCGGCTCCTCCGCCGTTGGATTCCCCAGTGTTGAGCAAGTCGCAAACCAGCTCAAGGCTGAGAATGGAACGATGACCATGACTATCCCGGCAACGATGCTTCCGCCCGTTGCGGGAGCGCGCCGTTCCTGGCGCTTGAGCCCGGATATTTCATACACCTCCATCGGGAGACGCGGCGAGAGCCCGACAGCCTGCCCGAAGTGAAACAGGCGTCCTTTCCGCCGGGGAAGCTCAACTCAAATGTCGATGGAGCTCTAAGAACGGCGGTACGGGACAGTCCAAAACATCCGCCACCGCGCGGAGGAACTCGGCCTCCCGCACCCCAAGCACCGCGTCATGAGCGGCGGTGATCGCCAAGGCGAACAAGATTTTCTTTTTGAGTGCGGGGCCCACCTTGGCCGCTTCCGTCAACGCGGCATTCACCTCGGCCAGGCCCACTTCGCATGCCGGGTCGTGTTCCTCCGCGAAACCCATGGCACTCCATCCTGCCCGACGCGCTTCTCTTTCGAGTCGCTCGTCGTTCTGGCCGATTTTGGCCGCGAGCCCGACGAGCAAACTCAACGAGCTCTTGATGGCCACCAGCGAAAACACCTCCACTCGCTCCCTCGGACGAGCCTCGAAGTGCGGCGCCAAGTGCCGCTCCAAACATTTTTCCAGAGCGAACTCGAAAAGATCCACCGCCTCGTCCGCCTCAATCAAACGCCTCGTGCTTTTTGCGAATCGTTCGTAACCCTCAGGCTGGAGTTGTCGCAAGGCACTCAGGCAAAGCTCGATGATCGGAAGGCGTCCGGCTTCTCCCAGCTCGCGGATGAGAGGCCGCCATTGAGTCACCCATTCCTCCGCCTTCCCCTCCAGTTCTTCCCGCAACAAACCGAGCTGGCGCCGGGCCACCTCTTCATCCTCCGAAATCAGAGCGGCCCACACCACGGCGGGCGCCTGTTGCGGATTCCGCACCGCCTCCAGCAACCCCGGATCGAGACCCGACTTCCATTCCCTCGCCAACTCCAGGTGCATCGGTCGAGGCTGACCGATCGAAGCCATGGCTTCCGCCACCGCGACGCCGCTCGCCAGAGGGGCGATCTCCGCACGAGCAACCGATTTCCCCTGCAACCGTCCGGCGATCGCGTTCTCTGAACGGCTCAGCTCGTCCTCCGCGGGCGGCAATCCGGCAAAATCGCCGTCGAAATGGGGTTCCATGGCCCGGATGCGCTCCAGGAGAGGCGGGTGAGTGGACATCCAATTCAGAAATGAATCCGAACGCGCGTTTCCGAAAAACAAATGACCGGCCTCGTCGGCGTGAGGCGATGTCAGTTTCGCGCGCAAAGGCAAGCCCCCGATTTTCTTCAAGGCCCCGGCGAGTCCTCCTGGGTTGCGGGTGAACTGAACCGCCGCTGCGTCTGCAAGAAATTCGCGCTGTCTCGAGACGGCGGCTTGAATGAGGCGCCCGAAGAAAACGCCGATCCATCCCGCCACCACCAGCACCAGCCCCACCAAAGGCAGGGGGTTGCGCTTGCGTCCGTCACCGCCTCCGCCTGACCGCAGCAGAATTCTTCCCAGCACCGTGAGGCAGACGAGCCCGAAAATGACCCCGACCAACTTCAAATTGAGGCGCATGTCGCCGTTGAGGATGTGGCTGAATTCGTGTGCGATCACGCCTTGCAACTCGTCCCGCGTGAGCCGTCGCAGGCAACCCTCGGTGACGCCAATGACCGCGTCCCCGGTCCCGTGTCCAGCCGCAAACGCATTGATCCCCCGTTCTCCTTCCAACAGGTACACCGGTGGCACCGCGGTGCCGGACGCCAGGGCCATTTCCTCCACTACATTCAAGAGGCGGCGCTCGGCCGGATCGTGAGTGTCGGAACGGACCAACCTGCCCCCGAGCATTTCCGCCACCGCTCCGCCGCCACGGCGAAGTTCAGCCATCTTGGAAAGGCTTCCTCCGGCCACGATCGCCAGCGTCCCGGCCGCCACGGCGATGAAGAGCCGCGGGTCCCAAAGCGCGGAGGGATCGAATCCGGTTTCGACCCCCGTGTGATCGAGAAAGATCAGGGCCAGCGCGGCGTAGATCGCCAGGATCGTGAGCACGACGGCCAGGCCAAAATACACGACCAGACGGCGGGTTCGTCCGCGCGCCGATTCCTGCCTTGCGAAGAAATCCACGGTCAGCTGAACGAGACCTTGGGAGCCTGCTTCTCCCGCTCGTCCGTGATCTGGAAGAGCTCGGCCGCCCCGAATTGAAACATGCCCGCGACGAGGCTTCCCGGGAATTGTTCCCGCCGGGTGTTATAAACCATCACGGCGTCGTTGTAGGCCTGGCGGGCGAAAGAGACTTTGTTTTCGGTCGAGGTCAGTTCTTCCATCAGTTGCGACATGGACTGATTGGCTTTCAAGTCGGGATAGGACTCGGCCAGGGCGAAGAGCCGGCCGAGGCTTCCTTGCAGCGCGCCCTCGGCGGCCGCCAATTGCTGCATCGCTTGCGGATCGCCCGGATTGGCCGCCGCGCGCGTCCCCGCACTTTGGGCGGAATTCCGAGCCGCGATCACCGCTTCCAGCGTTTCTCGCTCGTGCTTGAGATAGCCTTTCGCGGTTTCGACGAGGTTGGGAATCAAATCATACCGGCGCTTGAGTTGAACATCAATTTGCGCAAACGCGTTTTTGAAACGATTGCGCAAGCCGACGAGGCCGTTGTAGCTCCCGATCGCCCAAAGGCCGATGACCACCGCCAGCACGGCGGCCGACGCGAGGAGAATGAGGATGGGTGTCATAGTGCTTTCTTCGATTTACCAGGGGTGCAGGCTAATCGAAAGCATTCGCTAGGGAAGATTACTTTTTCAAACGCTGTTTCCAGTGCCCGCGCCCGGCCCTGACGATCGAGGCTGCCACTGTCCCAGCACCACCGCTCCCACGATCAGCGCCAGAGCCAGCCAGAATTGCGAGGTCATCGGTTCCCCTAGAAAATAATGGGAGAAGAGCATCGTGGTGACCGGGATCAAATTTCCAAACAGAAAGGCCCGGCTTGTCGGCCAGGCGCGCAAGGCGTCATTCCACAATCCAAAGGCGACCAGGCCGCTGAGGATCACGCTGTAGGCCATCAGGCCCAGCGCCAGTGAGTCGTGGGTGCAGCCGCGCCAGCTCAGCTCGGCTCCAGCCAGCGGCAACAGCAGGGCACCCGCTCTCCAAAACGATTGGCCCGTCAGTTCCAACCCTGAAATCGAGGCTGAAAAACGCCTGGATTCCCGGCTGTAGTGGGTCCAGAGGACGCTGGCCAGCAAGGCCAGCGCGTTCCCTTTCCAAGTCGAAGTGTTCATTTGCAGACTGGGCAGAAAAAGGACGGCCACGCCGAGCAAGGCCAGCAGGGCGGCGATGAACCGGTGCATGGATTCGCGGTTGGGGCGCTCTTCCCAGATCAAGGCCCACACGGGTGAGGTGCCCATGAACAACGCGACGGAGGAAGGCGTGGTGAGATGCAAAGCCCAAACGAACACCGTGATGTAACACGCCAGGGGCGCTCCGGCCCGTGTCCAGAGTTCCCGGCGTTGCACGGGGGTCAAGTCGGCGGGTTTCCCCAGCCACTGCGTCCACCGCATCACCAGCATCAGGAGCGCGCCGGCACAGAGGAACCGGATGGAGGCGGTAAACACGGGCGGCCAGAAGCGGAGTTGGTACTTCATGGCGGCGTTGTTGCCGCCCCAGAGCACCATGACCCACAGCAGTTCCACCGTGATCGCGGCGTGGCTTTTCATTCTTCCCACGGGCCATGTTCGTCGGCGGAACAGGCAGGAGACAATCGGAAACTGCATCCCCGGGATTCGGGAAACAAATTCCGATTGCTCCATCGCCGAAGGCTTTCTTACCCTCACGCCATGTTCTCACACGTTGTCATTTTCTGGACCGACCCCAACGATCCCCAAGCCGCTGAAGCCTTGATCGCGGGCGCGGAGAAATACCTCAGGCCCATCCCGGGGGTCCTTCAATTTCACATCGGACGCATGGTCAAGAGCCCACGTCCCGTGGTGGACCAATCTTACCAGGTCGCGTTGAATCTGATTTTTCCGGACAAGAAGTCGCAGGACGATTATCAGGTTCATCCGATGCACGTGGAATTCGTGGAGAAGGTTTTCAAGCCCCACTGCAAGAAGGTTGTCGTTTACGATTTTGAATGAGGACGGAAATTTCGATTGGCAGCGAAGGGTCGTTTGATACATTCGAGGAGCCCAATCTCCATCGGAACCCGTTATGCCAGACCCTTCTTTCACTCCGAGCCTCGAACTGTTGAAAAACTCCATCCTCTACCGGGAGTCTCTGCTCGAAAAAGAGGAGATTCTGCGGCACAAATGGATCGAGTCCGAGAAAGCCGGCCGCGACATTGGATGGGAACGGGCCCGCACCGACTGGCTCATGAAACATGGGCCTGCGTGGAGGGAACACCGGCATCGGATTTTGAGGAAACAAGAAATCAAACCGGGATGAATCCACGACACACTTCCAGGCCGCCTGCTTCGCATCCCATGTGGCTTCGAGCTTCCAAAGGATCCGAAAGGTCCACCAGACGCCCTGGGTAGGGCGTCATGGGCCCCTTGGGTATGCACGATCATCCCGAGCCGTATCCTGATCCCCAACCACCGCCTATTGGCCTTTCTCCTGGGCCCCTCGCATCGTTGTCCGTCTGGAAGGAAGGAACCTCGCCCGCATCAGATTGGCCCTCCTTCTTCGATCTGCTTCAACTGGGCCAACCATCCACCGCTACCCTCGAAAGGCCCGAAGGCACACTGGGGATCTTCAGCCTCGTGGATCCGGCCGCTGCCCGGCTGGAATCGGCCGAATCCTGGTTCGAACAGGATCCGTCCATGGTGTTGATTGGACTCCTGCCCGAACCCGACCTCAAACGGGCATCCGAACTCCAGCGTGCCGGGGCTTTCGAGGTTGTCTTGAGCAGCCGCGTTCAAGACCTTCGTGACGGTCTCCGGCGAGGTGCATGGGAGGCCCGGATCCGTCGAAGATGGCGCGACCTGCGCGTGGAGTTGCTCGCCGAGCACGATGCCACCCTGGACGGCGCCCTTTTTGGACCCGTCGGTCATTGGAGGCATAGTCTGCTCGGAGGGCCGGTGGCTTGGTGCGCCAACATGGCCGCCCTGCACGGACGGCACGTTTCCTCGATCAGCCGCACGGAGGCCGAAGGTTGGATTCACGCTGACTTTCAAAAGTTCGTCCGTGAAAAAAGGGACGAAGCCTCCCAGACCGGCCTGCCGCTCTCACTCATGTATTGCCTGGAATTGCCCGGACGGCACGGAACGATGGGTTCGGGAGCGCATCCAGCGCTTTCACCCCGCATTCTCACCGGAGCCGTGGCTCCTCGGCGTGGCCCAGGACATCACCGAAGCCAGGCGATGGTCCTCCAAAAGGCACGCCGCCCACAAAGCCGAGATCATGGGGCGCGTGGTCAGCGGATTTGTCCACGAATTCGATAATTTGCTGGGCGTGGTGCGCGGGCACGCGGAGTTGATCTCGAATCATCCCGGTGTCGGCGATGAAATCCGGAAACATTCCATCCAAATCGTCGGCCACGCCGGGCGCGCCTCGGGGCTGACCCGGCAACTCACCGCGTTTGGACGCCGACAGGAATGCGACGCGCGTCCGTTCGAACTGAATCAAGCCATCAAGGAATCCCTTCCTTCGGTCCGTCGCGTGCTGCCTGATCAATGCCTCATCGAGCTCGAGCTGGGCCTCGGCCAGCCGCAACTTTTTGGGGATCCCCTCGTCCTGGAGCAAGTGCTGCTCTCGCTGGCGTTGCATGCCCGGCATGAGCTGGAACAAGGTGGAACCCTGATCGTTCAAACCCGGTTCGTTTCGGACGCGGACTCGGGCCAGGCGGACTGGATCGAGCTTTTCCTCGGCACGATTTCAAGCTCTCACCCCAAGCGCGCGGTGCTGTCCGAGTTCTGGAGCACCCATGAAGATGGAGCCCGGACGCTCTCGCAAGGAGATCCGGGTTTGGAACTGGCCGACCAGTTGGTCTCCCTCGTTCAAGGCGTTGTCCTCGTGAACGAGACACCCGGCCGGCACGTTGTTTTTCGGCTTCGTTTGCCGCTGACGTCCCGTTCTGACGCCCCACCGAGCGGATGGGTGTTGCAAGAAGACCCGCCTGCCACCGCAGGTTCACAAACGATCCTTTTAGTGGAGGACGAGGAAATGGTGCTTTCCGTCCAAGCTCATGGATTGCGCCGTCACGGATACCATGTCCTTACCGCCCGCACCGCGGGGGAGGCCCTTCGCATTTGGGAAGCCCAGGGTGACTCGATCGATTTACTCTTGTCGGACATCATTCTCAAGGGCGGCATGCACGGCACGGCACTCGCGGAATTGTTGAAGAGGTCAAGGCCGGAGCTCCCCGTACTCTTCATCAAGGGTTATCCGGGTGAAACATTGTCCCGGGAGTTTGGCATTCAGGATGACGGCAAAGTTTTGCGGAAGCCGACCGATCTGACCGAAGTCGTGGCCTACGTGCGCCGCAGGCTGGGCGCCCCTGGCTGAGCCTTGCCGCCGGCCTCGGGACTTACCGCGCCCAGGCTGACGATCATTTTGATGGCTTCCGCCACCGAAAGATCGAGGGGAGTGATGGCGGATTCCGGCGCGAAGATCAGGAATCCCGACGTGGGATTGGGGGTGGTGGGGACGAACACCGACACCCAGCGCTCTTCACCCGGAAGACCCAGTGAGCGTCCCTCGGTGCCGGTCACGAAACCCAGCGATCGAATGCCGGTGCGGGGAAATTCAACCATGACCGCCTTTTGAAATGAGGATTGTTGTCCAGCAAAGGCGTCCTGCACCTGCTTGAGTGTGCCGTAGATTTTGTTCAGCAGCGGCACGCGCAGCAGGAAGGCGTCCCCAAACTCGATCAATTTTTGTCCCAGGTAGAATCGAGCCACGGCGCCCAGTCCGGTGACGAGAGCGCAGGCCAGGGCCAGGGCCGCGGCACTCCAGTACCATCGGATGGCCTGGGGATTTCCGGGGGCGTGCTTCCACTCGGGCGGCACGAAGAACAGGAGATTGTCGGTGAAGCCTGAGATCGTACCGAAGAGCCATCCGACCAGGGCGATGGAAACGGCGGCCGGCAGCAACACCGCCAGCCCCGTGAAAAAATTGGCGCGCACCTGCGCGAACGTTCCCGTTTTCATCGCGCCATCGTTTCGTTTGTCGCACCGGGGTTCAAGCCTGTCTCTGATCCGTGCGCAAAGAATTTCTGACCGCGCTTTTTCCGGGTCAACGCGGATCGAGGACCTTCCCAAGCCCAGGCCAAACGCCCCACGAAGAGTCACCCACCCGTCGAAAGCATCATGACCTCTTCAGTTTAGGGGGAGCGGACGACGACCGGGGCAGGTAGAATGGCGGTAGGGGCGACGGCTTGACTTGGAGCAAGTTGGTCGAGCCATCCCCGGGCCATGGGATTGGCAAGATAACTCTGCGCCCCTTCCGCCCCGAAGGCTTCTTGAATGGACCGTTCGGTCTCGGCTCGAATGGCCCGCAATGCCTCGTCCCGCCGGACGGGATCCAGGCTGCTGTTTCCTCGAAGCTTCGCCGCCTGTTCCTCCGCGATGCGTTTCATGTCGTAGACTTTGACCGCGGTTTCCTTGGGCAGGTTGTGACGCTCCACCACTTTGGCCATGCCCTGATAGTTGTAGTCCTGGCTGCGGGTGTACTCCGTGAAACGTTCCCCTCCGAGCAGCATTTTGACTTTCTCATTCAACTCCGATTCCGCCGATGTCCGCTTCTCGCGTTCTTCCGGAGTCAAGGATCCCATGAGCATCGGATTGTGGTCTTCATCAAAGGCCTTGCGGAGCTTGAAGATGGATTTGTATTCCTCCTCGGTGGGGTCAAACGTCGCGAGCTGCATGCGCATGGTCATCGCGGTGGTGGACAGGCGAAGCTGGTATTGCTCGAACTGCTCCGGCGTCATGAGCTTCGCAATCTCGGCTTCCATGTCCTTTTGAGCCTGGACCATTTTCTTCATGTCCTGTTGGTCGGGCATGCCGGACCCCATGCTCTTCATCATTTTCGACTGCATCCGCTGCATTGCTTCAAAGACTTCGGTTTGCTTGGAGGGAGGCAAAAAGTCGAACATGGCCTCCAAAGACTCCATTAAAAGGGTGGACGCGTCGGGTTTTTCTTCCGGCGCGGAGCCTAATAACTCGGTGAGGAGCGCGCGCCGCTCCTGATTGAGTTCTTGTTTCTTCTTGAGCAACTCCTCATCCGGAGCGGCCATGGCGAACATGCTCGAAGCCTTCCAATACTCCAATTTCTTGCGCGTGCCCTGCAGCCTGGCTTTGCGCTCCTCGAACAGCTTGTTGACGTCCGCCACGATGATGTCCCGGATCGTTTCCTCCGGGCAACCGATGCTGCGCAGATTTCGGATGTACTCGCGGTAGTCGGCGGATTCCACCACCTCCCAGGTGAAGGACTTGACGGGTTTGGAACCGGAAGATTCCGGGGCACCCGAACTCCGGTTGGTCGCCAGGGCGGAAGCGGATAGAGGCAGGGCCGCAAGGGGGGAGGCGCTTCCCGTCGCGAGGGCCTCGGGCGAGGGTCTCCTGAGCCAAAGCACGGCCAGCAAAAGATTCAAAGCCACCGAGGCCAGGAGCAGGACGGATGTTTTCATCGTGGCGGAAGTCAGTGAGGATGAGCGCGAACGCAGAATGCGGGTCGAAAGGGCTTTAGTTCTCGCCTTTCACTCTTCGCACAAGGGGCCGGTGACCGCAAATGAAAAGCCTGTAGAAAATGCTGTTCGGTTCGAGGGTGGGACGTTAGAACGCCTGCCGTCCACTCCTCGCCGCCATGACCGATTCAGAGTTCTCCCTTTTGACCCGCTGCCGGCAAGGCCGCCGCGATGCCTGGGATGAACTGTTCGAACGGTACTATGGACTGGTCTGCCGATTCATTGCCCAGATGCACCCTGCGTTTCAGCATGAAGACGTGGAGGAGATCGCCCAGGAAACATTCCTTGCGATCGTCAGAGGTCTCGGCGGATTTCAAGGAGGCAGCCAGTTCACGACCTGGGTTTACCGGATCGCCGCCAACAAATGCCGCGATTATTGGGAAAAGCAGGGAACCGCCAAGCGTGGTGGAGGGCGGGTGACGGTGCCGCTGGATCCCTTCCCGGACGCGTCTGGCGGCGGTGTTCCAGGGAGCAGCCCTCAACCGGTGGCGGCAGGTCTGGCGCCCGACCAAGCCGCCATGCGGAAGGAGCGGCTGACGTTGGTCCGGCGAGCCCTTGATCGGTTAGGGGATCCTTGCCGTGAGATCCTTGAACTGCGGTATTTCGGAGATCTGTGCTACGAGGACATTGCCAAGGCCTTGGACTTGAACGAGAAGACCGTGAGTTCGCGGTTGAGCCGCTGCCTGGATGCTTTGGCGGAGGTGGTCAAGGGATTGGAACAAGCGGAGGGAAAACAAGCGGCGGGGCAAGCGGGTTCCTTTGCCGTCTAATCGACCGGACGATTTGCAATGGAATCCGAAAACTCCATGGACCCACTGTTGAAGGATTACGCCCGTCAAAGGCGACAGGACTATGGGGTGCCCAAATCGATCCCAGCGCAGCGCCGGGCGGAATTGCTCGCCGAAGTGGACAAGACCCTCGGACGTTCCCCTTCCACGCTGGTCCAACCATCGCCACCCAGGCAAGATTGGGGCGTCCGTTGGTCCGAAATGGGGAGAGTGTGGTGGTCTCGGATCGTTTGGGGAATGGGTACTGTCGGGGTCCTGGTCTTCCTCGCTGTGTTGCTCCGGGACACCGATCCGACGGCAAGAGCCCCTGAATCGTCTGCGCTAGGAACTTCGAAAGCGGCGGATCAGCCGGAAGGGCAGTCGTCCATTTTGTCGGAGGATAAAGAACGGGATCTGGACCCGGCGATTCCGGCAACCAAGAAGACGGTCCGAGACTTGGAGAAGACTTTGCGCGCAGGGTCAACGTCGACGGAGTTGCCCGCTCCCGCGCCTGCGTTGGAAGAGTCGGCTGCCAGGGCGGCTGCCGCTCCGCCATCGCCGGTGGAACCGTCGGCGATCCCGGTTCAATCTTTGAACAGCGAGTCGCGGGCGGCTTTGACCAAACAATTGATCAGCGAGATTAAATCGAAAAAGGTGGCCGAGACTTCGAACACGTCCACTCCTGCGCCTTCACCACCCCCTTCCGTCACGAAGGCTGTTCCTGAGGTTGGGCGCCAATCGACTTTCGAGAACGGACAGCAACGATTTGTGCGCTTGGAGTGGGGGTATCGCAGGAATATGAATTCGCCGCCTCTGCCCAGGGTTTTGCAGAATTTCTTGGTGGAGATGCGCGGAGGTGAAATGCGCGTGGTGGATGAAGACGGCTCGGTGTTCACGGGCTCGCTGGCGGCGGAGAGCCGGTCCTCCACGGGCGAGCTTCGGCAAACGTTTCGTGTGGAAGGGCGCAGTCAAGCCCTGGGTGCGCCCGTGGAGTTTTCGGGTGAGGTGGTGGGGAGCACGAACTCTGTTCGGCTTCAGGGCCGGGTGAAGATTGATGGCCGGCAGCAGTTTCCGATCTCGGCCCAGCCTTTGCAGCCCTAGCCTGGCAATTCTTTTGACGCTGGACATGAGGGGTGATACGGATCATTAGTTTTGCGTATCCCTGCTTGAGTTTTATGAGCCCAACTCCTTCCGTTCCGCATCGTCCCGCGTGCCGAGGTGCGGGATTTACGTTGATCGAACTGCTGGTGGTCATCGCCATCATCGCCATCCTGGCGGGCATGTTGTTGCCCGCCCTTTCGCGTTCGAAGCAAAAGGCTGTCCGCATCAAGTGCTCCAGCAATCATCATCAACTGGCGTTGGGTTACCAGATGTATGCCGACGACAATTCCGATCGGTATCCGGTCTATAACGATTGGGGAACTCTGGGCGGAAAACGCGGGGTCATCGAATTGCACGGCGGGTTCACGTATGAAACGAATCGTCCCATGAACCGGTACGTCACGGCGGTGGAAACGTATCGATGTCCCGGTGACAAGGGCGATTCTCACTGGAAGAGTCTTTTTCCCAAAGGCATTCGCAGTTGCTACGACGCCTGGGGCAACAGTTATTTGACCGTCTGGTCTGTGGAAACGCTCCGGGTGAAGCATGTGACCGGGGACGGCAGAGCGGCCCGCGGAACGCCTGAAGGCACGCCGATGAAAACCAGCGAGATCGCTTTGAGTCCTTCGAACAAGATCATCCATGGGGACTGGCCATTCTGGCACGACCGCGACAAGAACGATCCCTGGAGCCAATGGCATAATTACAAGGGACAGTACCGGTTCAACGTGCTGTGGGGCGACGGCCACACCGACTATTTTCAGTTTCCGAAGGAGGCCTATGGCTGGGGGTATGGCGCGGCGCCGAAGCCCGACCCCGCCTACAAATGGTGGTGAGATCGCAGTTACGGGCACGCCCGTAAGACAGGAGCAAACATGAATGGGAACCGATCAAATCGCGTAGTGGCTTCCGGGCATGGCCGGCCCGGAGTGGCTGGTTTTACTCTGATCGAATTGCTGGTGGTGATCGCCATCATTGCGATCTTGGCGGGGATGTTGCTCCCGAGTCTGGCGCGGGCCAAGACCCAGACGAAAGCCACGGCTTGTTTGAACGCGCTGCGGCAAATGACTTTGGCCACCCGGTTTTATGCCGAGGATTACCGAGACCACGTGCCCCCCGTGGTCAATCAAGTCGGGCGGTATTGGTTTCATGAAATCGCCCCTTACATGGGAGACCCGACTTACAAACAGAAGTCGCACGAATCCAGCGAGGGGGTGATGCGGATCATGGTATGTCCCGTGACCAAGCGTCCCAAACTGAAGCCCGGACGCGATGAATCCTGGTGGGGCACCTCCACGAAGACGTGGCGGGCTCTTGAGGCCGAGGGAAGTTATGGCATGAATCTCTGGCTCGACAATCAAGGCCAGTATCTGACCGATTTTCCCAAGGAAAAGTATTATCCCCAATTCACCGAATCCCCGGCGGACGTGCCGGCCTATGCGGATTCCGTGTGGGTGGGGTCCTGGCCGGAAAACAACGATCGGGTGCCGCTTGACTTCAAAGGCGGCGGCTACGGCGGGGGCAGTTTTCCGCACGCCAAGGGACAGTTCATGGGCCGCTTTGCCATCATTCGGCACGCGGGCGGCATCAATGTGGCTTACGCCGGCGGCCACGTGGCGAAAGTGCGGCTCAAAGGCCTGTGGTCGTTAAATTGGCACCGGGATTCCGCTCCAAACCCGAACGTCAAAGCGCCTTGAACCTCCCGACTCACTTGATGCTCAAGTCAGTCGGGAGGTTGAATTTGCCAAGACCGCGCTGATTTTCGAAGGTTCCTCGCGCATGACTTCATCAAGGATTTCATCCACGTGATCCGGGTGATGGGTCGGCCAATGACTCCCTTATCCGTGGACTTGGGTCGATCAGGTCCGGCGGCGGTTTGCCACCGTGCGGGCGCGCCTGGACTGGCTTAATCGTGCGACCCTGTCACGGCAGGTCGGTCTGGCCCATGAGGAACCGATCGCATTCGCGCGCGGCGCCGCGGCCTTCATTGAAGGCCCACACGACCAGGCTCTGCCCCCTGCGGCAATCCCCCGCCGCGAACACTTTCGGGATGCTTGTCTGAAATCGTCCGTGATCCGCTTTGATGTTGCTGCGCGGATCGCGTTCCACGCCCAGCGCTTCCAACAGCGGCTGCTCCGGTCCCAGGAATCCCATGGCGAGCAGCACCAGCTGCGTCGAGTGGACGCGCTCGGTTCCAGGGACGTTCTTGGGAATGAACATGCCTTTGTCGTTCCTCTCCCATTGCACGTCCACAAGATGCACGCGGGCCACGCGGCCCTGGTCGTCTCCCTCGAAATGCGTAGCGGTGGTGAGATACACACGGGGATCGGCCCCGAATTTGGCTTTGGCTTCCTCCTGGCCGTAGTCGAGCTTGTAGGTCTTGGGCCATTCGGGCCAGGGATTGTCCGCCGCCCGGGTGAGCGGAGGTTTGGGAAGGATTTCGACCTGGAGCAGGCTCTTGCAGCCATGCCTCATCGAAGTAGCCACGCAATCGGTGCCGGTGTCGCCGCCGCCGATGACCACCACATCCTTGTCCTTACCGCTGATGAATGAAGGTCCCCACTGGTTGTCGAGCAGAGACTTCGTGTTCGCATGGAGAAATTCCATGGCGAAATGCACGCCCTGCAGCTGGCGTCCTGGAATCCCAAGATCGCGCGGCTTGGTGGCGCCGGTGCAGAGCACGATGGCGTCGAATTCATCCATGAGCTGCCGGGCGGAAATGTCCTTGCCGATTTCGGTATTGCACACGAATTGGACGCCTTCCTGCTCCAGGACTTTGAGACGGCGCAGCACGACTCCTTCCTTATCGAGCTTCATGTTGGGGATGCCGTACATGAGCAATCCGCCGGGGCGGTCGGCCCGTTCGAAGACGGTGACGGAGTGCCCTGCCTTGTTCAACTGAGCGGCGGCGGAGAGTCCGGCCGGTCCTGATCCGACGACGGCGATTTTTTTGCCGGTGCGACGGGCTGGAGGTTCGGGCGTGACCCAGCCTTGCTCGAAGGCGTGATCGATGATGGTGCGCTCGATTTCCTTGATCGTGACGGGCGGGTCGTTGATGCCGAGGACGCAGGAGCCCTCGCACGGAGCGGGGCAGACGCGGCCGGTGAACTCGGGGAAGTTGTTGGTTTTGTGGAGCCGCTCGATGGCTTCCTGCCAGAGGCCGCGGTAGATCAAATCATTCCATTCGGGAATGAGATTATTGATCGGGCAGCCGCTGGCCATGCCGGAAATGAGCTGGCCGGTGTGGCAAAAGGGAACGCCGCAGTCCATGCAGCGCGCCGCCTGGTCGCGCAGCCCCTTTTCGGGCAGGTGCTCGTGAAACTCGTTCCAGTCGCCGATGCGTTGAACGGATCCCCGGTCGGCCGGGAGAGCGCGTTCGAATTCAAGAAATCCAGTGGGTTTACCCATGCAGTTGCCGTTTGGTTGTCAGATCGAATCGTCCTGGTGCTCCGGGCGCGCCGCCGTCCGGAGCTGGTTTGGTTTCAACTCGCGGGGGGTGCTGATCAGCCTCCACCGACACGCGACTCGTCCTTGGCATTGGCCTCGAACGCCGCGTTGATTGCCTGCTCGCCGCTGAGCCCCGCCTCCTCCGCCCGCTTGAGCGCCTGGAGGACCCGCTTGTAATCCTTCGGGATGACTTTGACGAATTTACCGACGTAGGTTTCCCAATCGGCGAGGACACGGGAGGCCGCCTCACTGCGCGTCCATTCCTGGTGGCGCTGGACGAGTTGGCGGAGATCCGCCGCCTCGGCGGGGTCCTCGATCTTCTCGAGTTGGACCATCTGCTTGTTGCATTTCGTGGTGAAATCGCCCGCGAGGTCGAGCACGTAGGCGATGCCGCCACTCATGCCGGCCGCAAAATTTCGTCCGGTCGGACCCAGGACGACGACCTTTCCGCCCGTCATGTATTCGCAGCCATGGTCGCCGACGGATTCGACGACCGCGATCGCACCGGAATTGCGGACGCAGAAACGTTCGCCGGCCATGCCGCGGATGAACGCCTCGCCGCCTGTGGCGCCGTAGAAAGCGACATTTCCGCAGATGATGTTGTCCTCTGCTTTGAAGGGGCTCCCTGCGGGGGGATGCAGAACGACGCGTCCGCCGCTGAGGCCTTTGCAGAAGTAATCGTTGGTGTCCCCTTCGAGGATGAACGTCATGCCTTTGGGCAGGAACGCGGCGAAGCTCTGGCCGGCGCTGCCCTTGAAGTGGATGCGGATGGTGTCGTCCGGCAGGCCCCCGGCTCCCCAGCGGCGAGTGAGTTCGCTTCCGGTAATGGTGCCCACCACGCGGTTGACGTTGCGGATGGGCATTTCGGCCCGGACTTTTTCGCCGCGTTCGAGCGCGGGTTTGCAAAGGTCCAGCAGGACCGTGTTGTCGAGGGATTCCTCGATGCCATGGTCCTGGCTGTCGGTGCAGAAACGCCCGATTTCGGCGCCGGCTTTGGGCTGATAGAGAATGGCGGAGAAATCGAGACCGCTGGCTTTCCAATGGTCGAGGGCTTGGCGGGGTTCGAGCACGTCAGTGCGCCCGATCATTTCGTTGAGCGTGCGGAATCCGAGCCGGGCCATCCATTCGCGAACCTCCATGGCGATGAAACGCATGAAGTTCTCGGCGTGGGCGGGATCCCCGGTGAAACGCGCGCGCAGGCGCGGATCCTGGGTGGCGACGCCCACGGGGCATGTGTTGAGGTGGCAGACGCGCATCATGATGCATCCGAGCGCGACGAGAGGCGCGGTGGCGAAGCCGAATTCCTCGGCGCCGAGGAGCGCGGCGACCACGACGTCGCGGCCGGTCTTCAACTGGCCGTCGGTTTCAACCACGATGCGAGAACGCAGGTTGTTGAGCACGAGCGTTTGATGGGTTTCGGCGAGGCCGAGTTCCCAGGGAATGCCGGCATGCTTGATGGAGGTTTGAGGTGAAGCTCCTGTGCCCCCGTCGAATCCCGAGATCAACACCACGTCGGCGTGAGCTTTCGCCACTCCCGCGGCGACGGTGCCGACGCCGACCTCGGAAACCAACTTGACGCTGACGCGCGCGCGGGTGTTTGAGTTCTTCAGATCGTGAATGAGCTGCGCCAGGTCCTCGATCGAGTAGATGTCGTGATGTGGTGGCGGGGAGATGAGTCCCACGCCGGGGGTGGAATGGCGGGTCTTGGCGATCCAGGGATAGACTTTCGCGCCGGGGAGCTGCCCGCCTTCGCCCGGCTTGGCGCCTTGGGCCATCTTGATCTGCAGCTCCCTCGCGTTGACCAAGTAAAGGCTGGTGACGCCGAATCGCCCCGAAGCGACCTGTTTGATGGCTGAATTCTTGGAGTCACCGCGCTCATTTTTCCAGACGTAGCGCTCCGGATCCTCGCCTCCTTCGCCGGTGTTGGATTTGCCGCCGACGCGGTTCATCGCGATGGCCAGGGCTTCGTGGGCTTCCTTGGAGATGGAACCGTAACTCATCGCCCCGGATTTGAAGCGCTTCAGGATGGTTTCAACGGACTCCACCTCCTCGATGGGGATCGAGGGGCGCGGCTTGAATTCGAGCAGGGAGCGCAGGGTGCAGGCTGCCTTCAACTGCTCATCGACCGAACGACTGTAATCTTTGAACGCTTTGTAGTCGCCGAGCCGAACCGCCTTTTGGAGCTTGTGAACCGTTTGCGGATTGAACAGGTGCGCCTCGCCGTCGGCCCGCCATTGATACTGGCCCCCGGCTTCGAGGGTGTGGCCGTTGACCTGCCGTTCGGGAAAGGCGTGGCGATGGCGAGCCTCCACTTCGCGTGTCATTTCCGAAAGACCAATGCCCTCGATCCGGCTGGTCGTCCACGTGAAATACTTGTCCACCACGTGATGATTGAGGCCGACGGCCTCGAAGATCTGCGCGCCGCGATACGATTGAATGGTGGAGATGCCCATCTTCGACATCACTTTCACCACGCCTTTGACGGCAGCCTTCACGAAATTCTTGACCGCGGTCTTGTGATCCACCGAGGGGAGCAGGCCCTGTTGGATCATGTCGTCCAGCGTTGCGAACGCGAGGTAAGGATTGATCGCTCCGCATCCGAAGCTGAGCAGCAGCGCAAAATGATGCACCTCGCGGGGTTCCCCGGATTCGAGGACCAAGCCGACTTTGGTGCGGGTGCCGCGGCGGATGAGATGATGATGGAGTCCACTGACCGCGAGCAGCGCCGGGATGGCGGCCATCGGGGCGTTGATGCCCCGGTCGGTCAGAATGAGCACATTGACGCCCGCGGCAATCGCCTCGTCGGCTTTGGCAAAAATCTCCTCCATGACCCGTTCGACGCCGTCCGCGCCTTCGGCGACCGGATAGAGGATGGGCAGGGTGACGGATTTGAAGGCCGGATGTTGCAGGTGCCGCAGTTTGGCGAACTCTTCGTTATTGAGGATGGGGCTTTTGAGTTCGATCAAACGGCACGACTCGGGCGTGGGTTGGAGCAAATTCCCCTCGCAACCAATGGTGGTGACCGTGGAAGTGACGATTTCCTCGCGGATGCAATCCAGGGGTGGATTGGTGACCTGGGCGAAGAGTTGCTTGAAATAGTTGTAGATGAGTTGCGGCTTGTTCGAGAGCACCGCGATGGGGGTATCGGTGCCCATCGAGCCCACGGCTTCCACACCATCGCGGGCCATGGGAACCATCAGGATCCGCAAGTCCTCAAACGTGTAACCGAAAGCCTGCTGCCGCTGCAGCACGGTCGCGTGACTGGGCTCGGGCAGATGGTCTGGATCGGCCAAGTCATCCAATTTGACCATGTTCCTTTTGATCCATTCGCCGTAGGGGTGTTCTCGGCAGAGCTGATCCTTGATCTCCTCATCGGCCACGATGCGGCCTTTTTCCATGTTGACCAGGAACATGCGTCCGGGCTGAAGCCGCCCTTTGGCCACGACGTTCTCCGGCTTGATTTCGAGCACACCCACCTCGCTCGCCATGATGACGAGGTCATCCTTCGTGACGTAGTAGCGCGAGGGCCGGAGTCCATTGCGGTCGAGGATGGCGCCAATGCAATTGCCGTCCGTGAAGGCGATGGAGGCCGGGCCGTCCCAAGGCTCCATGATGCAGGAATGGTACTCGTAGAACGCCCGGCGTTCGGGGGACATGGCATCATGGTATTGCCAGGGCTCGGGGATCATCATCATGACCGCGTGCGGAAGAGTGCGTCCGCCGAGGGTGAGCAGTTCGAGCACGTTATCGAACATCGCCGAGTCGGAGCCGTTCTGATTGATGATCGGCTTGATCTTGTCAATGTGGTCTCCGAAGAGTTCATGCGCGATCAACGATTCCCGGGCGTGCATCCAATTGATGTTGCCGCGCAAGGTGTTGATTTCGCCGTTGTGGGCGATATAGCGGTAAGGATGCCCGCGTTCCCAGGACGGGAACGTATTGGTGGAGAACCGGGAATGCACCAGGGCCAGGGCGGACTCCATGTCGGAATCGCGGAGGTCGGCAAAGTAGGCGCCGAGCTGCCCGGTGAGCAGCATGCCCTTGTAAACAAGCGTCTTGTAGGAGAGCGAGGCGATGTACCAGTACTCGCAATCGGGCCGCCCTGAATTCCGGATCTTGGTTGCGGCTTGTTTACGGATGACGTAGAGGCGGCGTTCGAACGTCATCTCGTTCTTGCACGAGGGGCCTCGTTTGATGAACACCATGGACATGAACGGCTCGGAGCGGAGTGCGGTGGCGCCGAGCATGGTGTTGTCACAGGGCACATCGCGCCAACCCAGAACGTCCTGGCCTTCTTCCGCGACGATGCGGTCGAAATCGCGCTGAAATTCTTTGCGGGTGGCAGCGTCTTTGGGCAGGAAAACGATGCCGGCCGCGTAACGTCCGGCGCTGGGCAGCTTGATCCCGGCGGCGGTGGCGGCCTTTTTGAGGAACTTATGGGGCATCTGCATGAGGAGGCCCGCCCCGTCGCCGGTGTTCTTTTCGGATCCGCAGGCCCCGCGGTGATCGAGGTTGTTGAGGATTTGCAACCCTTGGCGGATGATCGAGTTGGATTTCTTGCCCTTCATGTGGCAGATAAATCCCACCCCGCAAGCCTCGTGTTCGAACCAGGGGTCGTAGAGCCCTTGTTTGGGCGGGGGTCCTAACCGGAGCGAACCGCCTTGAGATTCGGGCTTCGTCTTCGCGTGCTGCATTGTACTTGGTGTGTCGTAACGTCCGTTCAAATCCTCAGACTCTTTGCAAATTCACGCGAGCGGCGCAATAGCGCACTTGTGTATTCCTGCGTCTAATTCAGCCCAGCGGGAAGGCTGATTCTCGGCTGAGGCGGTTTTTCGAAGGTTCAAGGACGCTGGGCTCCGAGAAAACACCATGGGGACAAACCGCGCACCGCGCCAACCCCACGAGAATAAAGTTCCTTGTCCTTGGATCAGGATGGGTCAACGGCTCTTGACGCACCGGAACCCGAGGTGGTTGCTGCCGGTGGAGACTTCACCCTTGCCGCGGGAGCCAATCATGTAGCGGGTGCAGTAGAGATCGGAACAAAGAAACGAACCACCGCGATGAACCCTCTTGGAGGCACCCGGTTCCACCGGATCGTAACTGTCGGACGGGCCCGTTGGATTGAGGGCGACGTTGTTGGAAGACGCGAGCAATGCGTAGTAATCCGGACGATACCAATCCGCACACCATTCCCAAACATTTCCAGCCATGTCGTAGAGTCCGAAAGGATTGGGAGGAAATTGCCCCACCGGGGCAGCGCCGGCAAAGCCGTCTTCCGCGGTGTCCGTGACCGGGAATGGGCCTTGCCAGATATTCGCCTGCCATTTTCCGCCGGGTTTCAATTCCGTTCCCCAGGCGTAAGGCTTTGCGGCCTCGCCCCCTCGGGCGGCAAATTCCCATTCCGCTTCGGTGGGCAGCCTCTTCCCCGCCCACCGGGCATAGGCCGCCGCGTCCTCGTGGGCGACATGAACGACGGGGTGCTTCTCGCGTCCGCGATAGCTGCTCCCCGGCCCGAATGGCTGCTTCCAGTTCGCTCCTTTCACATAACTCCACCAGAGCAAATGGTCGGTCAGGGGCACCGGTTCGGCGGTGGGTTGGAAGACCACGGATCCCGCGACCAAGTTTTCCGGAGGTGCGTCGGGAAAATCCTCCGGTTTCGGTGCTTTCTCCGCGACGGTAACATATCCGGTCGCCTCCACGAATTGGGCGAACTCTTCATTGGTGACCTCCGTGGCATCCATCCAAAACCCATCGACGCGGACTTGGTGAATGGGTCTGGCGTCCGTCATGCGGTCGGGTCCACCGCAAACCATGTCGGTGGGGTCAATGCTGCCCATGGAGAATTCACCCCCGGGAATCCACACCATCCCCGGAGGTGCGGGGACCGGTGGGGTGGCTTCACTGCTCCGGGTTGGCAGGAATGGCGTGCCGCCAGGGGCGCTCTTTTTTTGCGCGAAAGGGAACCCGAACCAGGCGAGCGCGAGGAGGAGAAGCAGGGGCAACCCGATTTTCGCGATCATGCGCATGCCGTCATTTTCACGGGCGCGGGACTTCTGGCGAGGAGTTTTTCGAACCCTGCGGCCTTGATGCGACGCAGGTCCATCCTTTGAATCCGGCACCGCAACGACGGAAGCTGCGGTCCGAAGTTCCGCCGCCCGTTGGAGTATCCCTCCAACCAAGAACGGATCTGCTGCAGGTACACGGCGGATGAGAGCGACAAGCTGCCCCCCAAGATGATCCGGCCCTCCACTTCAAGGGGCGCACTCTTGCCGCACGGACACTTTTCCCCGGGTGGCTTCGCCGGTGGAGGCTGGTTGCGAGTGTCGGCGGGTCAGTGCATGCGAAATCGCCCAGCAGGCCAGGAAAATCATGCCCGCGCACACCGCCATCATCGCGGCGGAACTGGTGGCTCCCAATTCAGGGTGCCCCACCCATTTTCCAATCCAGCGCGGTGCCGCAATCGCGCCCAGATGCCCGCCCAAGGCGCTGGCGGCAGCCAGGAGCATGGCCAATCCCAGCAAGAGGTGTAGTTTCCGGGTCAACAACGAAGCCGCGGCAGCCGGGACCACCAGCATCGCGATGACAAGAATGCTCCCGACACTTTCGAACGCCAACACCGTCGTGACTGAGGCGGAAAGCGTCAGACCGAGCCGAATTCGATCCGCCCGAAACCCGAGGGCGTCCGCCAAGGCGGGATCGAACGCGCTGATTCTCAGTTCTTTGTAGAAGACCGTCGCCAGGAGAAGATTGAAAAGAAGCAAACCACCGCTGATCCAAGTGATCCGGGGCACGGAGCGGGTGTCGATCACCGCCGTCTCGATCGCACCATACAACACACAGTCCGCGTCCAGATCGACCTTGTCGGAGGAGACCCGGATCAGAATCAAGCCCAGCGCAAAAAGCCCGCAGAACACCACGCCCAGCGCCGCGCCGCTCTCGACTTCCCCAAAACGTTCCACGGCCTGCGTCAGCCAGGCCGTGAGCAGGCCCGCAGCCACCGCGCCAGTCATCATCGGCAGCACATCCCGGGAACCCGTCAGGAGAAACGCCGCCGCGAGCCCCGGCAGCACGGCATGGCTGATGCCGTCCCCGAGCATGCTCTGCCGATTCAACATCAGGAAGGTGCCGGGCAATACGCAGGCCATTCCCAACAGGGCGCCCGTCACCACGATCCAGGTATCGAGTTCGGACCAATTCATGGTTTCTCCGGATCCAAAGGGACCAGCGCGTTTCCCGACCGGACCTCAAGTAATTCCTCCAAGTGATTCACGATCTCGGGTTCGATGACGTGCTCGATCTGGTCCGCGTTGTGGTGAATGTGTTGCGGCGCGACGTCTGCGTAATGCAGCAAGTAAGTCTCCCAGAGGCGGTGATTGCGCGTGACCCTTCTGGCTTCGAGTTTTCCCTGACCGGTAAGCTGGCAGGTGCCTGATTCCGGAATCCACTGAATCAAACCTTCCCCTTGGCCGAGCCGCCGCAGCCCGGTCCAGGTCGCCGGATCCCATCCGTTCATGGCACAGAGAGACGAGGCGGGCACCTGCCGCTCAAGCAGCCGTGCGGCTTCAAATCCGGGAGCCGTGGCGTGTTGTTCGCACCACTCGTAAATCGCGCGCAACAGGTGTTGGCGGCGGACGCGGAGGGAGACCTGCCTTTGGTGAAGCTTCTTCATCAATACGCCTCGCCGCAGGCCGAAGACCATGCTGATGGCGAACAGCGACAACGCCGCAAGAACAATGACCGCTCCCGCGGGCAGTTTGGGAATGCGGGAACTGATCCCAACCCCGATCAAACCGCTCGCTGCCCCAAAAACGCCCGCCAGGACGACCATGCGACCAAGCTGGTGGGTCCAAAACCGGGCGGCGGCGGCGGGAATGATGAGCATGGCCACCACCAGCAACAAGCCCACCGCCTGCAAGCCCACCACGGTCACCATCACGACCAGCCCCATCAGCAACAGATCGAGCCCGGCCAGCGGCCAGCCCTGGCTGCGGGCATAACTCTGGTCAAAACAAAGCAGCTTGAATTCCTTGAAAAGCAGGGCGCAGGTTCCCGCCACGATCAAGCTGGCCACCAGGATCAAACGGGCGTCTGAAGCCACCAGCGACGCCGCCTTGCCGTAAATGAAGTGCGTGAGGCCGGCCGCGTTGCCCGTGGGCAATTGCTGGATCAACACCAGGAACGCCATGCCCAATCCAAAGAAGACGCTGAGGACGATGGCGAGGGCCGCGTCATCCTTCACCCGGCTCCGGCTTCGAATCGCCACGACCGTCAGCATGCCAAGCACTCCGGTCACCGAGGCTCCCGCCAGCAGCCACGGCAAGGACCGGCCCGAGAAGCCGGAGGCCTCCGCGACAAGAAACGCGAGCGCGATGCCGGGCAGCGTGCAGTGGCTCAAGGTGTCGCTCAACAGGGAGCGTTTGCGCAGGAGCAGGAAGGCACCCGCCACGCCGCTCGCGAGCCCCAGCGCGGTGACTCCCGCGATGACCACGCGGGTGTTATATTCAAACCCCGTCATCCCCGGTGCTCCACCGTCACGCGCGCACGCTCCACCGCCTGGGCCGCCTCCTCCAGCAACGTGAGACGCGCTCCGTAAGTCTTGCGCAAATTCTCCGCCGTGAACACCTCCGCCACCGGACCCTGCGCGACCACCCGCATGTTGAGCAACGCCACATGGTCGAAGTACTCGGGAACCGTCGGCAGATCGTGATGAACACACACCACCGTCCGGCCCTCCGTCCGTAACGCGCGGAGCACCTCCACGATGGCCCGCTCCGTGGCGGCATCCACGCTCGCGAAGGGTTCGTCCATGAGATAAAGGTCCGCTTTTTGCGCGAGTGCCCGGGCCAGAAACACGCGTTGTTGCTGGCCGCCGGAAAGCTGGCTGATTTGCCGCCCGGCGTAGGCCTCCAATCCCACTTTGGCCAGCGCCATGGCCGCTTCATCGAAGTGCTTCTTCCTCACCGGAACACACCATCCCAATTTCCGGTAAAGGCCCATGGCTACCACATCCACCGCGCTGACGGGAAAATCCCAATCGACACTCTCCCGCTGCGGAACATAAGCCACGCGTGAACGAACCCTAGCGTAAGGCTCGCCAAAGAACTGGATCTTGCCGGAAGCGGCGGGAACCAAACCCAGCGCGGCCTTGAGCAAGGTGCTCTTGCCGGCACCGTTGGGTCCGACAATGGCCACCAGTTGGCCCGCGGGGGCCTCAAAATCCGCGTCCCAAACCACGACCTTGGTCTGGTAGGCCACGTTGAGGTCGCGAATGCTCAGCGGCGAAGCGAGAGGCGCCTTCACGGATGGGGCGAAAGTTTTCCGTTGAGGCCGCGCGCGGGAGCGTCCCCGCCGAGCGCGCGCGCAATCAAAGTGACGTTGTGGTCGATCATCCCCACATACGTGCCTTCGTAGCTTCCCGGTTTGCCCATGGCGTCGCTGAAAAGTTCGCCTCCGATGCGCACGGTGTGCCCGCGCGCGCGGCAACCCTCGATTAACGCCTTGATGTTCTTGTCCGACACGCTGGACTCGACAAAGAGGGCGGGAATTTTCCGCTTCACCATGTCTTCCACCAGCCGGTTGATGTCGGCCACCCCCGCCTCCGACTCGGTGCTGATCCCTTGAATGCCGCGAACCTCCAGGCCGTAGGCCCGGCCGAAGTAGTTGAATGCGTCATGAGCGGTGACGAGCACGCGGCGATCCTTGGGCACCGTGGCGAGAGAGCTGCGCGCGTAATCGTCGAGCCGCTGCAACTGCTCCAGGTAACGTTTCGCCCGGGTGGCGTAATCCTCGGCATGCGCGGGATCCACCGAGGACAACGATTGCGCGATGGCCCGGGTGGCGGCCATCCATCCCTGCACATCCATCCAGACATGGGGATCGGTGTGTCCCGCCATGTCCTCGGGCTCGAGCAAAAACTTTTCGTCGAGCAACTCGGTGACGGCGAAAACGGGCGTGCCCTTGCGGGCGATTTTCAGAAAGGTATCCGTCATGCGGCCTTCCAGCATCAGCCCGGAGTAGAACACGGCGTCGGCCTGGAGCAGTCGGTTCACGTCATCGCGGGTGGGCTTGTAGAGGTGGGGATCGACACCTTCCCCCATTAACCCGATGACCCGTGCGTGGGCGCCCGCCACTTCGCGCACCACGTCGGTCACCATCCCGCAGGTGGCCACGATCTGGTAAGGCCGGGGCAGTGGACGGGTCGCCGCCTCCAGGGCCAGGGCCAGCACGCTGGCCAGCAGCCCGGCGACCATCCCCCCGAGCGCCCGGCGCCGCTTATAGTCAGTGGTAGATCTCATAGTCTATACCATTAAATTTAGCGCATGCTAATTATCTTGCTCCGGATGTCAAGCGCGGTTTGAATGAACCGGACATGAAGCCGGGGACTCACCAGGCAAGACGGCGGACGCCGGGCAGCGCCACTGCGGCGCGCCACCGGAAGACCCGCCGCGACAACGCGTCGGAAGTGGCCGAGGACTACGTCGAGGCCATCGCCGGGCTCCTCCAAGCCCACGGCGAGGCCCGAGGGGTCGATCTGGCGCGCCACTTCGGCGTTTCCCCTGTGACCGTCATCCACACCATCGCCCGTCTCAAGAAGTCAGGCTTGGTTCGGAATGAACCTTATCGCGCGATTTTTCTGACGGACAAAGGCCGTCAACTCGCGATCCACTGTCAAAAACGGCACGAGCTGGTGAGCGCTTTCCTGTGTGCGCTCGGGGTTCCGGCGCCGGTGGCCGATCAAGACGCCGAGGGCATCGAGCACCACGTCAGCGCCGAGACGCTGGCCGCTTTCAAGAGCTGGATGGAACGCCACGCCGCCGGCGTGGAAGCAAACCACCGTTGATGTCGAGGCCGCCGTGCCCGCCCTTGCGTCCTCCTCTTCCCCCGCGGTGTTTCGCGCGGCGGCTCTGCGCAAGATTTATGGTGAGGGCTCCGCCGAGGTCCGCGCTCTCGACGGCGTTGATCTCGAGTTGTTCGAGGGCGAATTGGTCGTGTTGCTGGGACCTTCGGGCAGCGGGAAGACCACGCTCCTGAACCAGTTGGGAGGCCTGGACGTGCCCACCTCGGGAGAACTGTGGTACCACGGCATGAACCTGGCGTCCGCGGACGAGGAGGCTCTGACCCAATACCGGCGCGAGGGCGTCGGATTCATCTTCCAGTTTTACAATTTGATTCCGAGTCTGACGGCGCGGGAAAACGTCGCGTTGATCACCGACATCGCCTCGCATCCCATGCCCCCGGAGGAGGCGCTGGGCATGGTTCAGCTCGACCACCGGCTCGATCATTTTCCTGCCCAGCTTTCCGGAGGGGAACAGCAGCGTGTCGCCATCGCGCGCGCCATCGCCAAGCGCCCCCGGGTGCTGCTCTGCGATGAGCCGACGGGCGCCCTGGACGTCAAGACCGGCATTGTGGTGCTCGAAGCCATCGACCGGGTCAACCGCGAGTTGGGGGCGCTCACCGTCATCATTACTCACAACGCCATCATGGCCGACATGGCGGACCGGGTGTTGCATTTCATGGACGGCAAGGTGCATCACATCACGCGCAATGACCGCCGGGCTCCGGTGAGCGGCTTGAAGTGGTAATCATGATCGGGCAACTCGACCGCAAACTGCTTCGCGATTTGGCGCGCATGAAAGGCCAGGCCGTGGCTGTTTGCCTGGTCATGGCCTGCGGACTGGCCATGCTCATCATGGCTCGCAGCCTGATTCATTCACTGGAAACCACCCGCCAGAGTTACTACCGTGCGCATCGGTTTGCGGATCTTTTCGTCCACTTGAAACGGGCTCCCCTGGAGGTGGCCCGCCGGGCGCGAGCCATTGCCGGCGTGGCCGAGGTGCAACCCGGGATCTCGGCCCAAGTGACGCTTGACATCGACGGTCTGGTCGAACCCGCCAGCGGCTTGGTTCGCTCGCTTCCCGACGAGGGAACGCCTCTGCTGAACCGCCTGTTCCTTCGGTCCGGCCAGTGGCTCGAACCCGGCGCGCGCGGCGCCGTGTTGGTGGGGGAGGCATTCGCCCTCGCGAACAGGCTCCGTCCGGGGGACACCATGGCCATGATCCTCAATGGACGCCTGCGCCGTTTTCGCGTGAACGGCATCGTGCTTTCCCCCGAATTCGTCTTCGAGTCCCGTCCCGGCTCGGCGCTTCCCGACAACCGCACCTACGGCATTTTCTGGATGCCCTACGAGGAACTCGCCAATGCCTTCGACATGGACCAGGCCTTCAATCATCTGGCGTTGGCCCTCGGGCCCGGGGCCTCGGAGAAAGCCGTGAGCGCCGAACTCGACCGCCTGCTGCTTCCTTACGGAGGGCGCGGGGCTTTCGGCCGCCAGGATCATCCCTCCGATATCCGGGTGTCGGACGAGATTCGGGTGCTGACGACCCTTTCCATTGGCTTTCCCATGGTGTTCTTGAGTGTCTCCGCGTTCATGACCAACTCGGTGCTCTCCCGGCTGCTGAATTTGCAACGCGAGCAAGTGGCGATTCTCAAAGCTTTCGGTTACTCGGATGTGCAGATCGCCTGGCATTATCTGAAGTTTGCCATCGTGTTCGTTTGTGGCGGCACCCTGATTGGCGCCGTCGGGGGAGTCCTCCTGGGCGCGAACTTGGTCGACATGTACCATCGGTTCTTCCGTTTTCCCGCGCTCGCGTTTCAGGTGGATGCCGCCGCGCTGGGCATCGCGCTCGGTGTCGGTGTGGGCGCCGCCATGCTCGGCGTGCTGGGCGCGGTGCGCCGTGCCGCGAAACTGCCGCCCGCCGAAGCCATGCGTCCGGAGCCCCCCGCGAGCTTCCGGCCGTCCTTCCTGGAACGCGCGGGGTTGTCCGGCCATTTCAGCAATCCGTTTCGGATGGCGGTCCGCAACCTGGAACGCAAGCCCTGGCAAGCCTTCTTCACGGCGTCCGGGCTTTCCCTGGCCACGGCGATTCTGATCATTCCCAACGCGTTTCGCGACAGCGTCCGCGAGGTGCTTGGATTTCAGTGGGACATCGCTCAGCGCCACGATGTCAGTCTGGGCTTGATCGAGCCGGACTCCCAATCGACCTTGCACGATTTTGCCAGGCTGCCGGGCGTCGTCAGCGTGGAGGCTTTCCGCAATGCCGCGGCGCGGATTCACTTTGGACACCGCAGCCGGCAGGTCGGGATCAGCGGATTACCCTCGGACTCGATGCACGAGCGCGCCATTGATGCGCACAACAAACAGATTCCGCTGCCGCCGGACGGTCTTGTGATCTCGGTGAAACTGGCCGAGGTCCTGGGAGCCCGCCGGGGCGATCTCTTAAAGGTGGAGTTCTTGGAGGGCCAGCGCCGGGTGCGTGAAGTGCCTTTGCTTGGGTTGTCGGACGACTTCGCGGGGATCAAAGTCAACATGGAGCGGGGCTCGCTGAACCGGCTGATGGGCGAGGGCGACGTGGTCACCGGCGCGACGTTCTGCGTGGATTCGAGAGAAAAGGAACGCTTTCTCGCGGCCTTGAAGAGGCAGCCGCGGGTGGCTTGGGTGGCCGTCAAGGAATCGCTTCGGGCCAATTTTCGCGAAACCACCGCGGCCAGCATCAACCTGATTCAATCCATTTATCTGACGTTCGCCACGGTCGTTGCTTTTGGGGTCGTTTACAACAACGCTCGCATCTCTCTGGCCGAGCGGGGCCGTGATCTGGCGACCCTGCGCGTCATTGGGTTTACCCAGCCTGAAGTGGCGCGAGTGCTGATCCTGGAACTTGGTGCGCTGGCGTTCGTGGCCGTCCCCCTGGGACTTTTGCTGGGCACCGGCTTCGCCACCGGCATCATTCAAGCCGTGAACACCGAAACCGTGCGGCTTCCGCTCGTGCTCACCCGTTTCAACTACACCTTCGCCGTCATCGTGGTCTTCACCGCCTCCCTCTTGTCCGCGGGAGTGGTGCTCCGGAAACTCAAGCAATTAAACCTGGTGGGCGCCCTCCGCGCTCCGGAATGAAGCGTGTTCCTGAAGGTCCCCTTTCCTGATGAACTCTCCTGATCCCAAAGTCCGCCGCCGCCCCTGGCTTCCCTACGCCGGTTTCACCCTCCTGGCCGTGCTGGTGACTTATGGGCTCTGGCCGAAACCCACTCCGGTCGAAATTGCGACCGTGAATCGAGGGCCCCTGCGTTCCACCATCAACGAGGAAGGGAAAACCCGTATCCGCGAGCGCTTTTTGGTGTCCGCGCCCGTGGCGGGCAATCTCCGCCGCATTCCCCTGAAAGTGGGCTCGCCCATCGCCCAGGCCGGCGAAGTGGTCGCCGTCATCGATCCCTTGACCCCGGCGCCGCTGGATGCCCGCTCGCGCTCGCTTTCCGAGGCCCGCCGCGATTCGGCCTCGGCTCAGCTTGACCGCGCCCGGGAAGCACACCGCTTTGCCGCGAGCGAGCTGAAGCGTTCCGAAAAGCTTCACGAAGCGCGGGCGTTATCCATTCAGGACTTGGAGCAGGCGCAATGGAGGGAAGTGTCCGCCTCCCGCGAATTGACCGCAGCCGAGAGCGCGCTGCGGCTGGCGGAGGCGGAACTGGCCGAATTCCATGCCCCCGGCAAAGCGGAGGGTGCGCATGTCGAGGTGCGGGCGCCGGCCCGAGGACGGGTTCTCCGCATGATCGAGGAGAGCGCGCGGGTGGTTCCGGCTGGAGCGCCCTTGTTGGAAATCGGCGATCCCGCCGACCTTGAAGTGATTGTGGAAGTGCTTTCGCGAGACGGAGCCATGATCTCGCCTGGAACTTCGGTCGAACTGGAACAGTGGGGCGGCCAGGATTCACTGAAGGCCATCGTGCGGCTGGTGGAGCCGGCCGCGTTTACCAAAGTGTCTGCGCTCGGAGTGGAAGAGCAGCGGGTCTACGTGGTGGCGGATTTGCTGACCCCGCCGAATCAACGCGGCAATTTGGGAGATCAATTCCGTGTGGAAGCACGCATCATCACCTGGCAGACCAATCAAACCGTCAAGGTGGCGGGGGGCGCCCTCTTTCGCCAAGGGGATCAATGGAGCGCCTTTGTGCTTGAGGGACATGTCGCGCGTCTCCGGTCGGTCCAACCCGGCAGGAACAGCGGCACCGAGGTGCAGATTCTCGACGGCCTGCGCGAAGGCGAACAAGTCATCCTTTACCCGGGTGACCGCATCAAACCCGGCGCCCGCGTGGCTCCTGTGAAGATTTGAAGGTTACAACTTTGGACCGTCAAACATGAAGGTGTAGCCAGGTCCGTCCTGATAAGTGGGCTTGTCTGGAAAGGAGCGCAGAAAGGCAACGTGTCCATCCACAAACACCACGTTGCCCCACCCCAGCGCCTTGTTGTGATGCCAATAGGCGTGCTGGAAGGGTTGCGTCTTTCCGCCCGGAGCCTCGGTCATCCAGCCCCACATGCCGAAGGGGTAGTCATTGGCCAGAACCATCAGGCTCGGGGATCGAATTTCGGCGGATTTCTTGCCATGAAGGCCCTTGGTGCCGTTTTCGTTGCCGCCACTATTGTAGAAATAACTGTTGCCGAAAGTGTCGAAGAGGGAGGGCTTGCGATCGTTAGCCCAGCGTCCCTTGGTGGCGCCTTTGTCGTTGGGACATTTGAAAACCCGAAAAACCCCCTCGTTGTCGTTGGTTTTCACGCGGCGATCCACGGTGACATAGGGGTTGATAAAGCGCAGCTCCTCGAGATACTCGGTGCCTTTCTTGCCTCCCCAGCCGTAATACGACAGCACCGGACCCCCGGCGTGGGTGGGGAATCGCTGATCCGCCTCATCGAGGTACAATGCATTCGCCAATCCCAGTTGCCGCAAATGTGCGGAACAGGCGACGCGTTGGGAAGTTTTCTTCGCCCGAGCCAGTGCCGGCAAAAGCATCCCGGCGAGAATGGCGATGATCGCGATGACCACCAAGAGTTCGATCAAGGTAAATCCCGGCGCGGAGGAATGGCGGCCTTTCATCTGGAAGCGGGTAGTGGTTCTAGTCTCGCGGAATCATCAGGAGATGCGAGCTAATTGTGAGGAAGTCAATCGAGATTCCCTCTTTTTGCCCGTGAAGGAAACCGGCCCAGGGTCTGCTTCGCGGGGACGGATCCGCCGCGTGCAGCACGTGTTTTTGAACCTTTTCCGCTCCAAGGAAATGTATCGACTGCCGAGAGTGCTTCTGACAGGCTAACGCAGGATTCCATCGGATGTTTGGCCTACTGAAGAACCTTTCAGGAAAAGCGACCCCGCCCCCCTCCCGCGCCGACGCCTGCTCCATTGGTGGGAGATGGCATCGTGGTTTCCTTGGCCGTCGTAACGACCAAATTCCCCGAGAATCTGCAGGCCGGCATTCTTCGTTCGCCGGGAGGAGCCACCGTAACCCTGAGCCTGGATGCCATCCTTCCCCAGCTCACTTCGGGTGCCGTCAAGATCCCCTACACTGAGCTCGTCGGACTGGCGCCGGAAGGCTATTTGCAGTCCGTCGGTGAAGCCGATTCCACCCTCATCGAGGTTCCGCTTTCCGAAATCCTCCCCAAACTTCGTCCCGACCAATTGCCGCGCCGACAGAGCCAGCGGAGAGTGGAAGTGCCGGATGATATCCAGGCTCTCTTTGGGAGCAAGGGAAAGGGTCCCGAGAAAGCACCTGTCACGGCTCCCGCCAAACCCGGGACCAATCCGCCTCTCCCTGCCCCGGCAGCGCCCGTCAAACCCCCCTCGGGCCTGCCGGATCCAGCCTCTTTGCGGCCTGCCCAGCCGATGCCGACGAAGCCCGTCGGCACCGGACCCGCGCCGGCTCCCGCGGCTGCCAAGCCGGCTCCTTTGCCTGCGGCCAAGCCGGTGCCTGCCCCAGCGCCAACTTCCGTTCCCACGCCAACTCCTGCACCGTCAGCACCGCTGACCATTGGAGCGGATATCACGGTCAAATTGGGACAATTGATCCAAGCTTGGCCCGAGGCGGCCAAGCAAGCGGCCACGGCCGCGAGCGAAGCCACGGTGGACATCCCGATGTCCGCGATCGAGCAGGGCGTGAAGAAAGGTCGGATTCAAGTCAAAGGGGCTCAGCTCAAGTCATGGATCAAGGGAGGAAGTCCTGAATTGGATGACGCCGCCGATTTCGATCTGCCGATTCCCCTGCTCGCGCCGATGTATTTGCTGCGGAAGGCTCCGGCCAAACCTCAGCGCAAAGTCACGGTCGGCGACAATATTCCTGATGTCTTCGCGGGCAAACCGGCTGCTCCGGCTGCCACTCCCGAGCCCGCCGCGCCTGCGCCGACTCCAGCACCGACTCCAGCACCGGCTCCGACACCTGCTCCTGATCCTGCCAAGGCTCAGAAACCGGCTGCGCCGGCGGCACCTGCAGCCCCGACGCTGGCTGACGTTTTCCAACAGCCGGGCAAAACGAGCTGGACTCCACAGGAGCTCGTCCAGCGCTTGGCGGGCATGAAGGGTTTCTCGGGCGCCGTCATCTCCACGAGCGACGGGTTGCTGGTCGCCGGTCAAGTTTCGCAGGCGCTCAAGGCGGATTTGATCGCCGGATTCCTTCCCGAGATGTTTTCCCGCCTGAATCAGTATTCGAAAGAGATTCGCCTGGGAGAGGTCCAGCAGGTCAGTATGAACGCCGGCCTGGTTCAGTGCCGGGTCTTTGCGGTCTCCAAATTCTACTTGGGCTTGTTAAGTGCCGCCGATGCCCCGCTCCCGTCCGCGACGCTGGATCTCGTTTTGAAGGAGCTGGGGAAGCTCGCTTCGAAATAGCCACCCTCGATTCTTATGGCCATCATCAACCAGGCAACGAAAGAGCTTCAGGTCAAGATCGTCTATTACGGGCCCGCCAAATGCGGCAAGACGATCAACCTGGAGCAGGTTCATGCGAACGTGCAGGTGCCCAACGCGGAGAGCAAGGGCAAGATGGTGTCGCTCGCCACGAGTTCCGACCGCACCCTGTTCTTCGATTTCTTTCCGCTCGAGGCGATGTCGATCAAGGGATTCAAAACCAAATTCCAGCTTTACACGGTCCCGGGCCAGGTCATTTACAACACCACCCGGCAATTGGTGCTTCGGGGCGTGGACGGCATCGTGTTCGTGGCCGATTCCAACTACGAAAAGATGCAGGAGAACGTGGAGAGCTTCGCCAATTTGGAAGACAACCTGAAGTCCCTCAAATTGAAACTCGACGACATCCCTTACGTGCTGCAATACAACAAGCGTGACGCGGCCAACCCGGCGCCCGTCGATTACATGGAGTTTCTCCTCAACAACCGCGAGGTGCAGGTGCCCTCGTTCACGGCGGTGGCCTCGAAGAGCGACGGGGTGTTCGAAACCCTGAACATGATTGTCCGGCTGCTGCTCAACAAATTCATCAACGAGTCGGGACGCAAGTAAGTCGATCGGGACCCTATGGCCGGCTTTCCTCAAATCACCGAGGAAGATTCCAAGAGCTTTACGGAAACGCTCAACGAGCTCGTCCTCCAAAGCGAGGCCACCAGCGCGTTGATCGTCGAGAAGGCCGGCTATCTCATCCATCAGTGCGGCCACTGCGCGGATTTCGACACCACTCAGGTGGCCACCCTCGCCTCCAACGCGTTCAACGCCACCCAATTCCTGGCCAGTCTCATCACGGAGACTAATTTCACCGGCATGTACCAGCAGGGTGAGCGCTTCAGCACCCTCATCCTGAACGTGGACGAGAATTGCCTGGTGGTCGTGATTTTTAAGGCCACCCTCAGCGTTGGCATGATCAAGTATTATGCCTCGATCGCCATCAAGTGCATCGCGGATCAATTGCTCATCGCCCAGGGTCGCGACAACAGCGGCGGCATCGATCTCGCCGATCTGGATCCCACCAACGTCTCCGAACTCTTCAAACGCCGTGAAACCGGCGAATCCGCGTCCACCACGCCGTAAGGCGGAAACGGCCGATCACCGGTTTCTGATCCGGCAAGCCCAGCTTGGCGACGTTGCGGCCGTCGCGCGCTTCAACCGGGCCATGGCGTTCGAAACCGAGGGCAAGCGCCTTTCCAAAGCCAGCACGGAAAACGGAACCCGATCCCTCATCGCCTCGCCCACCTACGGATTCTACCTCGTCGCCCTGGAAGCCGGTCGTGTTGTCGGACAACTCTGCATCACCTACGAATGGAGCGATTGGCATAACGGCGTGTATTGGTGGATCCAGAGCGTTTACGTGGACCCGCGATACCGTCGGCAGGGCGTTTTCCGAGCCCTGTTTCAGGAAGTCCGCCGCCAAAAGCAGGCCACCCCCGGAACCGCCTCGCTCCGTCTCTATGCCGACGCCACCAACCGCAAGGCGCAAGGTGTTTACCGCAAACTGGGCATGCAAAAAACCGCCTACGAAGTCTTTGAGCTGAAGGATTGAGCAGTGTCGGGTTTTTTTACAGTTTGCATCAAGACTCGAACAGCTTGATCATGAAAAGAGTTCAACCAAGTTCCCTGGCTTCTAACATCTCGAGTGTCGGTATTCCTTACAAAAACACCACTCTCAAACCCCTCAAGATTGATCTGTTGTGTATGTGTAATATGTTACTAATCAATAAATGATGACAACATTGAATGCCTTTTCAGAAACGAGGAACGATTCTTGCTAATAGCTCATACACCCCTCCAATCTATGAAGAATTCCTTTTGGGCTTTTCCTTCTTCAACCCGATCGACAGCCGCATTTTCCGTGATCGCTGGGCTTGCCGCTTGGGCTCCGCTCGCGAACGCCATGTCGGTGGTTCCAACCCTTGAACCCTCCGATTTCGGGGTTTTGGGGACAGCTTGGGATCCGGTGCCAACACCTCCCGGGGGCTAGGTTTCCTTATGCCGGGAGGTGCCACATGGAGCATCATGGGGGCGGGCAAAGTCGATGTATCGGGCTTCGATCCCGGTCATGTTGGCCCCACCGTGTCCATCACATCGCTGGGGGTTCCGGGTTGGGGGTTGTCGGATTACAAAGATCTTATCGACGACGTGTTCAATGTGTGGGCTTCGGTCGCGAATCTCACCAACCTGGGTGAAGTTGCGGACGGTGGCGCTGATGCCGGTGCTCTGGATGCCGCTGGGGGCCACCTCGGTGATATTCGAGTCGCGGCCTGGGAAATTGGCGCTAGCGGAGTGCTCGCCGACGCCTTTCAACCATGAACGGAAGCCATTTTTGGTCCCGGTGGATCGATTGCGGGGGACATCCATTTCGATCTG